>JABDQK010000344.1 GCA_013042255.1 Flavobacteriaceae bacterium
AATTCTGCAAAATACACGGGGCTTTTGATCCACGTACTATGGGGACAGTTCCCAACGTTGGTCTGATGGCCCAGAAAGCAGAAGAGTACGGCTCACATGACAAGACCTTTGAGATCAAGGGAAATGGTACGGTCCGTGTTGTCGACACCTATTCTAAAGAAACCTTACTCGAACACAATGTAAATACAGGGGATATCTGGAGAATGTGCCAGGTGAAAGATCTCCCAGTTCAGGACTGGATAAAACTGGCTGTTTCCCGTGCAAGGGCTACCGAAACTCCGGCCATTTTCTGGTTAGACAAGGACAGGGCTCACGACAGGGAGCTGATTAAAAAAGTAGAACAGTACCTTCCCAATGAGGATACAACAGGTCTTGACATCCAAATCCTTTCTCCCATTGAGGCTACCCGTGCAACTCTGAAGCGACTTAAGGAAGGAAAGGATACCATTTCTGTTTCAGGAAACGTACTGCGTGATTATCTGACCGACCTATTTCCTATTCTCGAAGTTGGAACCAGTGCAAAGATGTTATCTATAGTTCCGCTGATGAAAGGAGGAGGCTTGTTTGAAACCGGAGCCGGTGGATCAGCACCAAAGCATGTAGAACAATTTCTGGAGGAAGGACATTTGCGTTGGGACTCCCTGGGTGAATTCCTTGCCCTGGCGGTATCCCTGGATTTCTACAGTCAGAAAAACTCAAATCCCGAAGCCCATATTCTGGCCGAGGCCCTTGATCAGGCTACTGAAGATTTTCTGAGCAACAACAGATCTCCCTCTCGTAAGGTTGGCGAATTGGATACCCGTGGAAGTCATTTCTACCTGGCCCTGTATTGGGCTCAGGCACTCGCTGAACAAAGTGAGAATTCGAAACTAAAGGATACCTTTGATCATATTTATCAGCAATTGAAAACACAAACTCCTGCAATTCTGAAAGAACTGGAGGACGCTCAGGGGAAAAAGCAACAGATCGGTGGTTATTATAAACCGGACCCGGCCCTGCTAGAGAAAGCCATGAGACCAAGCAATACCTTAAATGCCATCCTAAAAGAGCTGGGATAAATAGGATATAAGTGTTGGTCTTGTAATTTATCCTTCACTATTCTATTCCAGGCACTTGTAATCTCCTAAACTTTATTATTTTTAGGAAAAATATTCTATGCATTCTGTAAATCGGTTTATCCCGATTTTCTTTTTCTTTATCTCTATTCTTGGCATCGCACAGAATCGTTATACAATCAGTGGTACTGTCACTGAAGCTTCCAGCAATGAGACCTTAATTGGTGTCACCATCGCGATCCCCTCTTTAAGAACAGGAGTTACTACCAATGAATACGGTTTCTACTCCCTAACCCTCCCGCAGGGTACCTATGAATTGCAAATCACTTATCTGGGATTTGAGGATATTGTTGAGACCGTAACTTTTGACCAAAACCGAAAAATGAACTTCCAGATGGCCGAAAAAGCTCAAATCCTGGAAGAAGTAGTAGTAACTGAAAACGTTGAAAAACTCAATATCAGCAAGCCTCAGATGAGTGTAAATACGCTTGCCGTACAGACCATAAAAAATATCCCTGTTGTGTTGGGGGAAGCCGATATTATCAAATCTTTACTTCTCCTACCCGGAGTAAGCAATGCGGGAGAAGGGGCCTCCGGCTTTAATGTGAGGGGAGGTGCAGCCGATCAGAACCTTATCCTCCTCGATGAAGCAACAATCTTTAACAGCTCTCATCTCTTTGGTTTCTTCTCCGTTTTTAACCCGGATGCCATTAAAGATGTTAAACTCTTCAAGGGGGCCATACCCTCCCGATACGGGGGACGGGTTTCTTCGGTGCTTGAAATTTTTCAGAAAGAAGGAAACAGCAAGGAGTTTAAGATGAATGGTGGGATTGGTGTGGTGGCGAGCAGATTGCTCGCAGAAGGTCCTATTGTAAAGGACAAATCGGCTTTTCTCATAGGTGGAAGAGCATCCTATGCCCATCTTTTCCTCCCACTTTTTGACGTGGATAATACCGCCTATTTCTACGACCTGAACACAAAATTAAATTATAAGCTCAATGCCAATAACAACCTGTTTCTTTCGGGTTATTTTGGCCGTGATGTCTTTGCCATCTCTGATAATTTCGAAAACATCTACGGCAACAGTGTTTTAAACCTCAGGTGGAACCACCTTTTTTCCGATAAGTTATTCAGTAATTTATCCCTGATCTATTCTGATTTCTACTACGGTCTGGAACTCGATTTTGTCGGATTTAAATGGAATTCCGGGATCAGAAATTTTAATTTAAAGTACGACCTGAAGCATTACCTAAGCGATACTTTCCAGGTGAATTACGGGATCAACAATATCTACTATACCTTCAATCCCGGCAAAATCGTTCCCAATAGTCCTGATTCCGGAATACTGGAAGAACAGCTGACAAAAAAATACGCCAATGAATTTGCCGCCTATGTAGATGTAGAACATTCGCTTTCCTCTGCGCTCAGTTTACAATATGGGCTGCGCTTAAGTCATTTTATCCGTTTTGGTCAGGATGAACTGAACGTATACGAAAATGACAATCCCGTGATTTTCGATCCTTTCCTGCTGGTTTATCAGGAAGCTACCCCTATCGGCACTATTACCCCGGGAAGAAGTGAGCAACTGGCCAGTTTTACCAATCTGGAACCGAGGATTGCCCTTGCTTATACCCTGAGCCCCGAACAGTCTGTAAAAGCCAGTTATACGAGAATTACTCAATATTTGCATCTGCTGTCGAACACCAGCTCCCCTACCCCTTTGGATGTCTGGACCCCCAGCGGCCCGTTTGTTAAACCTCAGATCCTCGACCAGTATGCCCTGGGGTACTTCAGGACCCTTTCAGAGGGAGAATTCAGTCTGGAAACCGAGGTATTTTACAAAGACATCCAGAACAGGATCGACTATATAGACGGAGCAAATCTTATAGCAAATAATGCTATTGAGCAGGTCATCCTCAACGGACAGGCAAGAGCCTACGGTCTGGAACTACTAGTTCGGAAGAACGAAGGTCGTTTTAAGGGATGGGTAGCCTATACTTTATCGAGATCCGAACAACGTACCCCAGGGCGAACCCCTTCCTTTGATAATGGCAGGTCGAATCGGGAAACCGGAATCAATTTTTCAAATTGGTACAGCACTCCATATGACAAAACTCATGACGTTTCGCTGTACGGGAG
>JABDQK010000060.1 GCA_013042255.1 Flavobacteriaceae bacterium
CTAAACTGGATATTATGAAATTGAGAAAACTACTTTCTGTTGGTATATTGATGTTTCTGATCCTGTTGGGGTATGGCTTCAATTCGTATTCTGAAACCGAAGTCGAACCGAAAATTCAACTGGCAACCATACCTCTTTCCCTTCAGCTGGGCGTATTGGATAAGAGTATAGGTCCGGGCGCACATAATCCGCAGCCTTGGGCAAAAGATCACCAGGGTTTCGGCGCCCCACTTGTTGGACAGAAATACACAGGATTTAAAGAAGCGGTTGGCTTTAAAGAGTCTCGGGGGAATTACGGCAGCATCAACACCCTTGGGTATATGGGAAAATACCAGTTTGGTTCGGGTACCCTGGCTCTTTTAGGAATTAGAGATTCCATTAAATTCCTTCATTCGGCTGAACTACAGGAAACAGTGTTCGCTGCCAACCTATCCAGAAATAAATGGGTGCTCAGAAGAGAAATTAAGAATTTTTCGGGTACGAATATCAATGGAATACTAATTACAGAATCGGGCCTTCTTGCTGCTGCACACCTGGCAGGTCCGGGAAATGTAAAAAAATACCTTCGCACTCAGGGCACAGCCGTAGTCAAAGACGCCTACGGAACATCCATTGAAGATTATCTGAGTCTTTTCGGAGGTTATGATCTGAGCCTGATCAAAGCTCGTAAAAGCATCAAAATAAACGGGGACCCATTCTTTAGAGTTTCATAGTTGGTTTGAGTTAGTTTGGTTACCCTATGGGGCACGGATAGAGCAATCTTCCGTGTCCCTATTTTTTTTCAGCTCTTTCTGGAATTACTCTTCCCTGCTTAATTTCAAATAGCTTATTTTTAAGCTAAATACGAATTAAAACAAACTTAATTCCTATGGATCCGGCTCTTAAAACCATGATTGCAAATATGCCTGAAAAGACAGGCAAAACACTAGAAGATTGGATAAAAATACTGAAAGCTAAATCCTTTGTAAAACATTCTGAAGCGGTCTCCTTCCTCAAAAAGGAACACGGTGTCACGCATGGATTTGCAAACACTATTGTTCACCTGTCCAAGGACCAGGGCTCATCCCGTGACGACCTTTTAACTACTCAGTATAAAGGGAAAGAACACCTCTTGCCGATTTACGACAAGTTAAAGGTGTTCGTCACTTCTTTGGGGAATGATGTTACCATCACACCAAAAAAGACTACTGTAAGTTTTATCAGAAAAAAACAATTCGCCCTGGTAAATCCGGCAACCAAATCCCGCCTCGACCTCGGCCTGAAGATCAAGGGTAAGCCTACTACAGACCGACTTGAAAATTCGGGACCTTTCGGCACCATGTGCACGCACAGAGTTCGATTGGAAAAGCCCGACGACGTGGATACAGAACTGAAAGACTGGATTAGAGAAGCATATGAAAATGCGGGATAGACTTGCGGCTCAAACTATATATTTAAAAAAATGAAAGACCGACCTGTTGCATCTAAAAGAACTATAAAGGGAAAAGAGCTTAAATGCCCGGTCTGTGAAAATGATACTTTCTGGATGCGAAAAACCCTTATGAATACCAAAGGAATGACCTTCTTTAAACTCGATTGGGCCAACAAGGAAGCCGAAAATTATATCTGTGATTCCTGTGGCTATGTGTATTGGTTCCTGCCATCTTAAACCTAAGTAAATGTCGGATATTGAGAAACATTTAGGCCCGAATATTGAACACAAAGAAATTGCCCTGGGTAAGTTACGATTCGATTGCCTGTTGGCTGGGAATAAAAAGGACGATCTGGTGGTCCTGCTCCATGGATTCCCCGAAACCTCCTTTATGTGGCGATCGCTTATGACGGATCTATCCTCCGCCGGATACTACTGCCTGGCACCAAACATGCGTGGCTATAGCATCAACGCCTGTCCTAAAGGGAAAAAGAATTATCGCATTGAAAAGCTGGTTCAGGATGTATTAGACTTGGCCAGTGCCTTAGGAAAAAGTAAATTTCATTTAATTGCACATGACTGGGGGGCAGTCATTGGGTGGCAACTTGCCTATACATTTTCGGATAGCCTCATTAGTTATACTGCTCTTTCCGTTCCTCATTTAAAAGGATTCTACAAGGCGTTACTAACTGATAAAGACCAGCAGTATCGAAGTCGGTACATCAAAAAACTCGTGGTTCCCTTCATAGCAGAATACGCAATCAGGAAGAATGATTTTGAGGCGTTTAGAAAGCTTTGGAAATCCAGCACTAAAGAAGAGCTCAATGATTATCTTTCTGTTTTTAGAAAGAGAAAAGTACTAACTGCGGCCTTGAATTACTACAGGGCGAATTCTGGAAAATCCAACACAAGAGAAATTGGAGAAATACGGGTTCCCACTCTTTTTATTTGGGGAAACAAGGACATGGCCATAGGGTGCTATGGGGTTTCAGAAGGGCATCAATATTGCAAAGGCCCTTATACCTTCCTGGAATTGGATGCGGGCCACTGGCTTATACAAACAAGGTATCCCGAAATTAAAGAGGCCGTTTTAAAACATTTAAACGTCTGATCTTCCTCCGATAGAAAGATCTGCTTTCAAAAGAACCCAATTAGTAGTAGAATTAGGTTAAATCTCCAGCCCTTACTCCACCTCAGTTCAAAGTAAAAACCATTATTACCCAAAGGCAATTATCACTATTCTCGCACCCTCTAACACAATTGTTGCACCTACTTTCCAGTGACACAAAATTGTTATTTATTGAGTTAATATTTTACATTTTATCAATTATTTAAAAGCAGTTTTGAGGAAACAAAAACCTCAATAAAATGAAACCATCAAAAAAACTTTTAGTATTCGTAATTGCAGGATTATGCTTTTCCTGTGACAAAGACGACACAACAATTCAGGATCCGGTTGAAGCCACAGAATTTACGGGTTCTAAGGTTCCGGTTGGAAATGGAGAAGCGTGGACCTATATTAGGA
>JABDQK010000296.1 GCA_013042255.1 Flavobacteriaceae bacterium
GGCTTTACCAGCCAGCCACGGCCATAGGATTCGTAAACACCACCGGTATGTTTCCCCTTGGGTGCCACCTCTACCTGCCAGCCGCTTACTTTTGTACCGTCAATCGTAGAGCGGACAAAAACCCCGCTGTTGCCATCCGCTTCCTGCAGGAATTCCAGGCTGAGCTCAAAATCCTTGTAGTACTCATCAGTAGCCAGATAACCGTACTGAGCATCGGGACCGCTTTCAGAGACAAGCAGGCCATCTTCCACATACCACTTCTCAGTGCCATAGACGGTCCAGCCCTCTAGGTCTTTCCCGTTAAAAAGTTCCTTTCCCTGGGCGGAGAGCCCTGTTACCATAAGCAGGGCGAATAAAAATTGTATCGTTTTCATAGTAATTTATTTAATTGAACCATTGTGCCCATGGAATTCTGCTGAGAATCAGCACAAGGCCGAGTCCGTAGAAGAGGGCAATACTTTTAAACTTCTTCTTCCCTTCCATAAATCGTTTGTGCCGGGACCAGCCGATTGTTATCAGGGCCAGGGCCAGGATATTGACAAAGGGGTGTTCCACGGCCAGCAATCTGGCGGCAGAGTTCAGCCCGCCCATTCCAAGGGTTTTAATTGCAGAAAAACCACTGGCAGAAATAAACCAAAGGATAATCCCGACCAGAAGTTGGATATGGCTGAGGATTAGCGTAAACAGGCTGAGACGTAGGTCTTTACCCATAGTAAACATCCTGTTGCTTACGAGGCCGGTAATCGCGTTAGCTACAGCCAGAAATAAGAGGACCAGGACGATATAGGCCAGATAGGAATGTACGTTTTGTAATATTTCCATATGATTGTATTTGCGAATTAAAAGTAAGGAATTTTACCCATTAAAAAACCCCGCTTAAAGCGGGGTTTTTCGTTTATATCGAATATCCTTTTTAGTTAAAGATATATCTGAGTCCGATCTGAGCCTGCCATCTGGAAGATGCCAAACCGAAATCGTCAATTTCAATCATGTTTGGAGACCCATCGGCATTCACTACTCCATCATTTACTTCAAAAACTGGAGTAGATCCTGTGGATACCGTAGTCAAAGGAGATATCTCGCTTCTGATGAATCTTCTCTGACCCCATTTTTCGTTCAGGAAGTTGGTGAAGTTGAACATGTCTGCAGATAACTGAAAAGTGTGCTTTTTTCCACCCCAGTCAAGACTGAAATCCTGAAGGACCTTTAAATCGACCACATGACTCCAGATTCCTCTGGAAGCATTGCGCTCAGCGTACTCTCCTCGGTTTTCCCTAAGGTAATCAACACTTTCAATAAAGGTGTTCAAACGGGTCCACTCTGCGGCAGGATCATCGCCCGCCAATACAATTTCATCAGAGCTTGCCGGGATATACATCAGTGCATTATCCCTTGAATCGTCGTTCAACAGGTCTCGACCTTCTCGGTAAATAAAGCTGTAAGGCTGACTCTGGTACCCTTCGTAGAAAAGGCCAAAAGTAGTCTTCACATTTTCACTCCATTTTATTTCATAGGACACGTTTGCTGTTATCCTGTTCCCAAGTGAAAAGTCGGAACGGGTAACGGGCAGACTGGAGTTCTTTCCGTTCACGGTCTGGATATTTCTCCACTGTGAACTGTTCTGTGAAGAGGTACCGTCGAAAATCTTATAGGAGTCTCCAAATGTCCAAGCGATCTGTCCTGCAAATCCATTTTCGAAAGGCTTACGCAGGGAGAATGTTGTATTATGTGCGTAACCGCCACCAGTATTTGAAGCAAGGATAACACGCCCGTAGGTATCATCTATCTCAGCCCTTCTGTCATAGAAAGGACGGTTATCTGCCCCTTCGTAAGTTCCAACAGGCCCACCTAAGTTAAGGTTCTCATAGTAGATATCTGTGATTACATCAGTGTAAAGGAAATCAGCTGAGGCGATCAGGTTCCAGATAGGAAGTTTCTGATCAATAGCGATATTGTACTTTATTACCTGAGGTAATTTAAAATCCTTAGAGATCAGGTCAATATTACCCCCTGTTCCTCCGGAGCCCGGAGCGGGATCTTCAAACTGGTTGTTTACATCTGCAACAAAAGGCTGGCCGAATTCAAAATTGAATCCACCGGTAATACCATTGTTGTTATATGTTCCACCAGGCCATACTAAAGGTAAACGAGAAGTAAATACCCCCAGACCACCGCGAACCTGCGTCTTACTTTCTCCGTTTACATCCCAGTTAAATCCGAGACGTGGTGCAAACATAGGAGTAGGATCGATTCCCTGTCCTACACGTGCTCCCTGCAGGTTTTTCCCGGCAGCTTCAAGTAATGGAATCGTTCGATCGTTGAAATCGTCATTTTCAGAACCGTCACTCCAGTAAGGAATATCGATACGTGCTCCCAGGGTTACTCTGAAGTTGTCATTCATCTGTACCTCATCCTGTATGTAGAAACCAGCCTGGAAGGTATCAAATTCTGATGCTCCTGCTGATTCGTCACCAACAACTCCCGTTCCAACAAGAGAATATCCATGCTGATATACATCAGCATCCTGCCCTGTGAGGAATTGATTGAGACCTGAAGAAACCAGGTTACCAGAACCATCAAATTGATCTTCGAAGGTATAGTCACCGTAATTGAAGGCAAAGAATAGGTTTTTGATCTTGGCAAATTCCAGGTTGGTACCCAGAGTCACGGTATGACGCCCTGCATAAATCTCAAAGTTATCTGTTAAAGTAAGAACATCCTGATCTAGCAAGTTAGCTGTTGAGAATGGCTCGGCTCCGAAGGAAATAGTTCCTCCTCCGTCCTGGATATCTACTGTAGGGAATGGATCTCCTGCCGGATCTCTATCATCGCGTACCGTTGTATATCCTAAGATGAAGTTATTTGAAAATTTATTGCCAAACCTCGAGCTCAATTCTAAAGCGAGGGAATTAGTTTCCGAAACAAATAATTCAGATCCGTTGATAAACCCAATGTTTCTGTTACCTGAATTTCGGGCTTCCAGGTTGTCGGCGGTAGTATATCCGTATCTCAGGGAAAGCTTGTGATCCTGGTTGATGTTCCAGTCTACTTTAGCTGTGATACGATCACTTTCCAAAGTTCTTGTATTATTGTCGAATATACCCGGATCGTAACCGTAGCTGCTTACCAAAAAGCTGCTGAGACCTTGAAGGTCTGCCTGACTTGATCTTCCTGTATAGTTGCTGAAGTTAAAAGGCTGTGGAGTTTCATCTTCCTGACGTTCATAGTTTAGGAAGAAAAATACCTTATCCTTTACAATAGGTCCACCAACTCTCACCCCATAAGTAAGGGCACTGAAGTCGGCTAACTTCTCACGCTCTTCTCCGTCTCCTACTAAACGTGGCGGTGTTTTCCCCGCAAGGCTTTCATTACGGACGAAAGAGTATGCCGATCCTTCCCAGCTGTTAGATCCGGAACGCGAAATGGCGTTGATAGATCCACCTGAGAAACCAGACTGACGTACATCAAAAGGCGCGATGTTGATCTGGAAAGTTTCAATCGCATCCACAGAAAGAGGGTTTACCCCTGTTTGACCTCCATTTGTTCCAGAACCTGCCAAACCAAAAACGTCATTGTTTACAGCCCCATCAATATAGATAGCATTGTAACGATTGTTTTGCCCGGCAAGGGAGATACTAAATCCGTCATTCCCTTCAGTAACCTGAGCTTGAGGTGTTAGTCTTACAAAATCCGCGATGGAACGCGAAGCAGCAGGGATAGTCTGCACTTCTCTCTGAGAGATTGTGGTTTCTGTTCCTGTTTTGCTGGCCCCGAAAACACCTGTAGCAGATGCTGAAATCACCACCTCCTCCAGGGCGGTAGCCGATTCTGATAGCATTACATTAAAGGTTGATGTACGACCCAGTGTCAGGAAAATTTCATTTTTTACATTATCCGTAAACCCGATATAAGAAAAAGTAATCTGATACGGGCCTCCTGATCGCATGTTCGAGATTCGATAAAAGCCATCAAAATCTGCAGCAGCACCATAGGTACTACCTGTTTGAAGGTGTACTGCCACGATACTGGCTCCACCGAGTGGTTCACCAGCGTCATCGGTTATCTTACCACTGATTGCAGAAGTAGTAACCCCTTGTGAAAAAGCCATTGCCGTCATCAAAAATGCTGCAAGGGCGAAGTAAATTTTCTTCATAGTTCTCGTGTTATTTAGTTATAAACCGTCCGCAAAAATGCCCTATTTCAGAGACAATTGCATTAAGACAGTGTTAAATTAAGGAGAACAAATTTAACATAAAATTATCTAAAAAATCCCATAATGGATAGGGATATTTTGGAGTAGTTATAAAATATGAAATTGAGATTCTAGGTCTTAAAATTTTGCAATAATTGCAAGGTAGAAGTG
>JABDQK010000063.1 GCA_013042255.1 Flavobacteriaceae bacterium
AGGGGCATATAATTTTCCCAACAGATGAGGCCGCCCAATTTTCCTATTTCTGTCTCAAAAGTAACCAGGTCCTCACCTGAAGCTTCAGACCAGATCACCCTTTCGGTACCTGTAGGTTTAATTTTACGATGCACTCCCAGCAGGCCGTTGGCAGGAGAGATATACAACATGGAGCAAAACAAACTCCCGTGCTCTGCAGATCGTTCTGTGATACCTACAACCAGGTACGTCTGATAGGCCCTGGAAAGTTCTTCAAGCCTTTTAAGGGCTTTTCCTTTAAGATCTACACTTTGGTCATGGTATTCAGCATAGAGATCTTTGCCGGCTTCAGAACGTTTGCCTACGCTGGCTCCAAAGGTAAAACCGCGCGGGTAACCCGGAATAAATGACTCAGGAAAGACCATAAGCTGATAACCATTCCCGGCATTATCTGATAGGATAGATTCCATTTTATCCAGGGTTTTTTCCCTGTCAAAAAAAACCGGATAGTCCTGAACGACGCCAACTTTTACTTTCATAAGATTCGTTTTAAGTCAACCGGCATATTCCTTTAAACCTATTTAAAGAATACCTATACTCATTTCAGATTCCCAACAGTACTTTGGCGATGGTAAAATAAATAAGGATGCCAAAGATATCATTGCTGGTGGTGATAAACGGGCCGGTGGCTATTGCCGGGTCAATACCTCGTTTATGGAGAAACAAAGGGGTGAATGTACCTATTATTCCGGCTACAACTATGACGGTAATCAGTGAGATAGAAATGGCGAGTGCAGTAATAAAAGTTCCTTTCCATACCCAGGTAAAAAAGAGAAGAACAATGGCAAGAATAACCCCATTGAGCAAGGCGAGCAACATCTCCTTCACCAATCTATTCCCTATGCTCCCTTTGAGATCATCATTGGCAAGACCCTGAACGATAATGGCACTAGATTGAACGCCTACATTTCCGGCCATGGCCGCAATTAAAGGTGTGAAAAAGAAAAGTATCGCATGTTTGCTGATCATCTCCTCAAAACCGCCCATGATAGCTGCTGCGCCCAGCCCTCCCAGCAGGCCTAAAAATAACCAGGGTAATCTGGCACGTGTAAGGATCCAAATACTATCATCGGCTTCCACGTCCTGTGAGATACCTGCCGCCAACTGGTAGTCCTTTTCGGCTTCCTCCCTGATCACATCCACAATATCATCGATGGTAATCCGACCTACAAGTCGGCCGATCTCATCTACCACCGGAATAGCTTCCAGGTCGTATTTAGACATGATTTTGGCCACTTCCTCTGGCTTCTCGTTTACATTTACCGAGTCTACTTTGGGGATATAAACATTTTTAATCGGATTGGTCGTGGAGGTCGTCAACAGATCCTTAAGAGAAAGCCTTCCCTTTAGTTTTTCCTCGTCGTCAACTACATATATAGAATGTACACGGGTAACGTTTTCTGCCTGAGCCCTCATTTCCTTTACACAGCGCAGAACCGTCCAGTTTTCATTAACCTTCACCAATTCCTTGGCCATAAGTCCACCTGCTGAATTCTCATCGTAGCGCAGAAGATCAACGATATTTCTGGCGTGTTCTTTATCTTCTATTTCTGAAATTACTTCCTGAATAATTTCCTTGGGAAGTTCTCCGACAATATCTGCTGCATCATCGGTATCCAGTTCTTCCAGTTCCTCGGCAATTTCTTTAGATGAGAGATTGTTAAGTATGGCTTCCCTGACGTCTTCGTCGAGTTCGGTAAGGACATCTGAGGTTTTGTCGCTGTCGAGGAGTTTAATAAGGTAGGTTGCCTGCTCTTCACTTAATTCATTGGCAATCTCCGCCACATCAGCAAAATGCACCTCCTTCATCAAATCGATCAGAGCATGCTCGCTTTGCGCATCGATCAGCTCAGTGATTTGGATGAGAAGTTCTTCTGTGAGCTTAAAGGGTGTCATTTGCTATCTTCTTCGTCAACGAAATAAATTCGGCAACTCCAAGTTGTTCCGGACGTCGGTCAAAGATAGCATCTTCTTTTAGATTATCGGAGAGGTTGAAAATTTTTAAACTATTCCTAAGGGTCTTTCGCCTTTGGTTAAATGCGGTTTTAACGACCCTGAAAAACAAGGCTTCATCGCAGTTGAGGTCCCTATTTTCCTTTCTGGTTAAGCGAAGAACGCCCGACTGAACTTTTGGAGGTGGGTCAAAGACCTCGGGGTGTACCGTAAAAAGATATTCCGCGTCGTAAAAAGCCTGTACGAGAACAGAGAGGATGCCATAAGCCTTACTCCCTTCCTTCTCACAAATCCTCTTAGCGACTTCTTTTTGAAACATTCCTGAAAATTCCGGGATCTGATCCTTATATTCCAACATCCTGAAAACGATCTGAGTTGAAATATTGTAGGGAAAATTCCCGATGATAGCAAAGGGTCGGTCTCCGAAAATATCCCTGATATTGGCCTTGAGAAAATCGGCCTCTATCACTTTAAATGATTCCTCTCTCTCAAATAACTCGGGATGTTCGAGAGGAAAGCTATGATTGAGGTAAATGATAGAATCTGCATCGAGATCCATGGCCACAAGGTTGATATTTTTTTGAAGCAAGTACTTCGTCAAAACTCCTGTACCCGGTCCTATTTCAAGCACATTGTTATATCCATTAAGGGAAAGTGTCTCAGATATCTTCCTGGCGATCTCTTCATCTTTGAGAAAATGCTGTCCCAGATGTTTTTTTGCCTGAACCGGACTATCTCCCCGATCCCCTTTCCTGAATTTTTTCCTCGATTGTGAATGAGATCGGTTGCGTTTACCCATGAAAGTCTCTTGAATTCAATATGTTTTTTCCGTATAAACCCAGGCCCTGATACCAGATGCGAGAGTTACTTCCTTTCTTTGATAAGCTTCCCCTTCGTAAGCATCTACGAGCTGTAGTTCTTCCTGACTAATAATATAGACAAAACCATTCACCCTCTCATTTTGATCTGCCGACTTTTGAATCGTGGGATAAAGGCCCCCAACCCTTTTAGCTGAGATGCTATGCGATTTTAAATAATCTTCTTCGCCCTTAAGCCCCCTTGAGAAAACCATCTTTTGAACTTCGGGATCCTGCAGGGTTCCATAAGCGAATAAATGGGTTGTGGCACTTTTGATCGGACCTTTTTCTATTGTGATCACTTGCAGTTCAGTCCTGAAGGCGACAAGGGCATTGCCAAAGCGTTGCACTGTTTTTTTTCTCAGGCGTTCAGCATCTTCCCTGTAATAAGCATCCAGGGTCTTCCTATCGCTCACCTTGTATTGCACGGAATACGTTATGCCTCCCATTTCTTCATCCACCAGGACTCGGGTCATGGTGGCCTCTATAAATTTGCCCGTTGCCAGAACTTCCGGGATATGCGTACTTTTCATCCATTCCAGCCATTGAAGGTGAACGGAATCTTCAACATTAATAGTGACATTATAAATTAGCATATAATTCCTGATATTTTATTCGGAGACTCGTCAATTTATGATATCACCTCTGAGCATCCTGAAATTCTTACGGGCTTGTGGGAAGAAATAGCTATCCTGGTAATTGTATAAGATCTTTTCGTAATGGTATTTTGCTTTTTCAGGTTGATTCAATGTTTCTCTGAACAACTCACCCATGGCAAAATGTGCATCATCAGCAAGGATATCGTCAGCATAAAATTCTAAAATCTTAGTATAATTAAAAAGCGCGGAATCATAGTTGCCTGCCTTTACAAGAAGTTCGGCCTGTTTTAAAAGGGCTTCATCTTCAATTTTTTCTCCTTTGTGTTGTTGCAGGATTTCCTCAAGTACGGCTACGGCTTCTTCATTTTTGTTTTGATATGCAAGCAAGTCGGCCTTTGCGTATTTCTTCAGGGCAGTCTGTGTGGAATCTTCAAAGGAATTATCTGATATCAACAGACTCAATTGCATAGCGTCATTTGCGATAAGTTGAGATGTGGAACCCCTCAATACTTTTAATTGAGTAAGTGCCCAATCAAAATCTCCTTTATAGAAACTGGTCTGGGCAACTTTAAAGCGTGCTTCCTGTCCAAGTACGTCATTTTTGAGGTTTTTCTGTATTTGCGAAAAATATATAAGGGCCTCATTAAATTTCTGGTCGAATACCAGAATGTCCCCCAATGCCATTTTTATATATGCTTCCCCGTATTTAGCCATGGGAAGTTCGAGTGATTTTTTTAGGATAGGAATGGCTTTTCCGGATTCATTTTTTCTAAAGGTGAGGAAGTTGGCATAGGCAACTTGTAATTGAAGCGTATTGGGTTGATATCCGTATTCGGAAACCAGTTCCTGGTATTGCTTATCAATTCCCGGATAATCTTTTTCAGAGCTTGTGATAAGTTCGATATCCAACAGATTGAGTTGTGCATTAAGTCGCGTAACCTGGTCTGTGCTGTTCTTTTCGATATACCGGAAGATATCGACAGCAATTTGGGGAGCCTGGTTTTCCAGTGCACTGGCGCCAAGTGCCTCCAGTCTTTCCATGGAAACTTCTCCGGTTCGTTTATAGATAGCTTTTTCCTGGATAAAAGCGTAGTTGAATTGTTTTTGCTGTACAAACAACCAACTCAACAATTCGTTCCATAAGACAGATGGTTCCTTTTGCGCCTTTTTGAGAGCTACCTCCCTTAATAACTGATTATTTTCATTATTGGGATCCTCGGTGATAAAATCACTTATCCTTCCTATGACATTGCCCAGGGTAGATCTGCCATTACCCAATAGCTCCATATAGGCCTCAAACATCTGTTTTATCTTACCCTGTTCCCCGTAGATAAGTGCGATCTGGAAGTAATAATCGAGCTGTGGATTTAATTCCATAGCCCTTTCAAAAGCCTTAAGAGCATAATCTAATAAAGCAAATCGCTGAAAACCAACACCTATTCCATATCCGTAATTGGGGTTTTTTTCGATTGCGGCAAGGGCCTTGTCATAGTATTCCCCGGCTAATGCAATCTTATCCTGCAAACGGTAATTATACCCTAGTTCAATATAAATGGTGGGGTAAGCACTGCCAGAATCTAACCTGTTGAGGAGAAAAGATTCTGCCTTGTCATAGGCCTCCAGTTGCTGGTAACATCGAACCATGCTTTCTGCAAAGTCCATCCTTCTCGGATTCTCAGCTACGAGTCTTTCATAAAATACAAGGGCTTTTTCATATTCTCCGTCATTAAAATACTGTTTAGCCAGAAAATCGTCCTGACTCAACAGGGGAAGAGAAGCGACAAAGCACAACCAGAAAATAATGGCTTTCATCATGGGTCTTTCTCAAAGGTAACCTAATCACGTAAGAAAAACTACCAAGGAAATCTTAATCTATAATCTCAAAACCGGTGTACGGCACTAAAACTTTTGGGACTTTGATGCCATTTTTAGTCTGACAATTTTCGAGTATTCCGGCCAGTACCCTCGGGAGAGCCAAAGAGCTACCATTCAGGGTATGAGCTAATTGAGTCTTTCCGTTTTTGTCTTTGAACCTGAGCTTTAGCCGATTAGACTGATAGTTTTCAAAGTTAGACACTGAGCTTATCTCCAGCCATTTATCCTGAGCAGTGGAGAACACCTCAAAATCGTAAGTGAGTGCTGAAGTAAAGCCCAGATCTCCTCCGCAGAGTCGAAGAATTCGGTATGGAAGTTCCAGTTCACGAAGAATCTTCTGAACGTGTTTTACCATTTCATCAAGGGCTTTGTAGGAATTTGATGGCTCTTCCACTCGTACTATTTCCACTTTGTCGAATTGGTGTAATCGGTTCAGTCCTCGCACATGGGCGCCGTAACTACCTGCTTCCCTTCTGAAACAAGGGGTGTATCCGGTATATCGTACTGGAAGTTCTTTATAACTCAGGATGGTGTCACGGAGAATATTGGTTACAGGGACTTCTGCCGTCGGGATGAGATACAGGTCGTCGGCGGTCACATGATACATCTGCCCTTCCTTATCCGGAAGCTGTCCGGTGCCAAATCCTGAAGCGGCATTCACCAGATGGGGAACCTGCATTTCCTGATATCCGGCTTCGGTATTTTTGTCGAGGAAATAGGAAATCAGGGCACGCTGAAGGCGGGCACCTTTCCCCTTGTAAACCGGAAAACCAGCTCCGGTGATCTTTACCCCAAGTTCAAAATCAATTATATCGTATTTTTTTGCTAGCTCCCAATGAGGAAGTGCCCCTTCAAACAATTCAGGTATTTCCCCTTCCCGCATTATCTCTTCGTTGTCATCCTCAGAACTACCGGCAGGAACCAATTCGTGAGGAATATTGGGGATGAGAAAGAGGGCCTGGTCAAGGGCTGAGACAACCTCATTGAGCTCCTCACTTAATTTTTTTGAATCTTCCTTAATTTGGATGGTCTGTTCTTTGAGCACCTTGGCTTCCTGAGCTTTGCCTGATTTAAAAAGGTTTCCGATTTCTTTGGAAAGAGAATTTAATTGAGCCAGGGTACTATCCATCTGAGTTTGGATAGCCCGTCTTTTTTCGTCCAATTCGGATACCTGGTTGAGTAAAGGTTCCGCGTCCAGGTTTCTTTTTTTCAGGGCAGTAATAAGTTGCTCCTTGTTTTCTCTTATGGCCTGTAATACTAGCATTGAACTTTATTTAAGGCACAAATTTACGCTTAATTAGCGAAATTTGAGGATGGGCCCGGTAATGATTTTGCTGAGGTATCCAAAGCAGAAGGAAGGATCCAATGATGGTGTTTAAAGGGGCGCCACTCTTCAGCAGCAAGATCAACTGTGGAGTCGATAAAAGGTTGCAGGGGACGGCCATTAATACTCACCCTCGCCCTGGCATAAACGGATATGTTTTGCCCTTGTTCAGCGTATTCCTGCTTTAAAAATTGGGCAAACTGCCAGATATAATCGGGATAGCAGGAAACCTTCTCCATTTGCTTGCGACTCAGGTAGAGTCCGGGAGAAATAATTGTTGCCTCGCCTGTGTCTTTGTTTACAACCGAATATTTAATAATTCCTGCCCTGGTTCTCAGCATCATTCTCCAGCTCATTCTGTGGCCTTCCTCCGTCCAAAGGACGTCACCAGGTATAAAATAATGTCTCAGGGGTAAGGCGATTTGTAAAATGAAATAAATCCCGAGTCCGGCAATAAGAATGTTCTTGTATCGGGGGAGCTGTACCTCGTAGGCGTTATACAGTTCCTTCTTTTTGAGGAAAATATTTCGGATCTGCCCGGGAGGAAAGAAAAAGACGGTAAAGGCAAGTGCCAGGTAAGGAAAAATACCGATCTGAAATACAATGGAATTAAAAAGATGAAAGAACAGAGAGAAATAAAAAGCCAGTTTTCTTGTCGGTTTCCACAATAAAGCCGGAACGATCAGCAGGTCGAAAAGAATACCTATGATTGCGATGGCTGAGTGCACCCAGGGTTGCTGCAGTGCATCCCCGATAAGGGGATAGGCCGCTTTACCTTTCATCAGGATGGCAATAATAGACAAATCGAGCCAGTCTCCATATAGCTTTGCAAGGGCCGCATAGGTGTAAACAATAAAAAGCTGAAAAATGATGGTCCACTTTACCCAGCCGGGCATGTGTATGGAAACACGGGAGGGGTCAAGCTTAGTATCCAGGGAGGCATATCGATTAGCCGGGAGGAAACACATTATAAAAGAAATGAGGATCAACAGGTAATAATGATTGTTATATGCTGTTTTTTGCATGAGGTATACCGCCGTCCACAGAATGGTAAAAAGGATGATGCTCGTCCTGTATTTATAACCAAGGGCGATAAAAATCCCCAAAAGACCCATGAAAATGAAGTAGAAGTACATCCAATTTCCCGGAAGGGGTTGAAGCCATTCAAAACCTATAAAGGTAAAGGTAAATGAAGGCTCGATGAGGGTTCTTTTCACCCATCCTGTGAGGATTGCTCCAAAACTTTCAAGGCTGATCAGGATGCCAAAAAATATCCGGAATACAATAAGAGAGCTATTGTCTATCCGCTTAAAAAGCAACTGCTGTAACATCTATGCTGAGATTATTCTGCGAGTCGTAATTTGATCCTTATGAAGTTGTTCCTTTAGTTCATCCAGTGTATTGAACTTCTGTTCTTCCCTGATCCACTCCAGGATATTGACCTGTAGGTATTGGTTGTATAGATCCTCCTCAAAGTCGAGAAAGTGAATTTCAATACTTTGATTTTCCCCATCAACGGTTGGATTATAACCAATATTCATCATTCCATAAACTTTTCTCCCCTTTAAATGGCTTTCAATAACATAGGCACCATTTTTAGGGATGAGTTTGTAGGTTTCTTTGATCCTGAGGTTAGCAGTGGGATAACCCAGCTGCCTTCCCAGTCCCTTTCCTTTGATGATTTTGCCGCTTAGCATATAACTGTAGCCCAGGTAAGCATTGGCAGTAGCTACATCCCCTCCCAGCAATGCATTACGGATCTTGGTGGAGCTCACGGCTACAGCCTCGATCTCCTGTGCAGGGATTTCTTCCACCTCAAAATCAAGCGCGTTGCCAAAAGCAATAAGGTCATTGATGTTGGCATTTCTGTTCCTGCCGAACCGGTGATCATAACCGATAATAATTTTTTTAGCGTGCAGTGCATTCACCAGCATATCCCTTACAAATGATGTAGCACTGAGTCTGGAGAAGGTCTTCGTGAAGGGTTGTATGATTAAATAATCGATCCCCAGCTCTTCCAGGATCTTCTTCTTCTCTTCAATGGTATTGAGAAGTTTAAGATCTGAATCTTTTTGCAAAACCATTCTCGGATGAGGAAAAAATGTCAGGACAGCGGCTACCCTATTATGGAGTCTGGCATCATTTATGAGACGTTCCAGAATAAGCTTGTGTCCAATATGAACTCCATCAAATGTACCAATGGTGATGACCGAAGCCTGGTTTTTATCGTATTTAGAAATGCTTTGAACCGTTACCACACAATATAAAGAATAAAAAGACTTATTTTTAAAGCTTTAAAGTCCCTGAATGACCACAAAACTACGTCTTGTTTTGTCAATAACCATGCTATTTGCCTGCTTTTACGTAGCCGGACAAACGCAGTATTGGCAATCTACCCAGGTGCAAAACGCTTTGTTGTCTTCTGATCTAAAGGGATTAGAAGAAGAAAAAATACGGTTTTTTTCCCTTCAGGAATCAATTTTAGACAGGGAGTTGGAAAAGATTACTTCTAACAGGATAGATCAAACACTGGTCTATTTTCCTGATGACAAAGGACAGTTAATAGCTTTTCAGGTTGAAGAAACACCCGTTTTTTCCTCTGAACTCACAGCGCGATACCCTCAAATACGTTCATTTACCGGTATCGGGATCAATGACAAAACCAAGAGGGTGCGATTTAGTGTTTCTCCCAAGGGAATTGAAGCCATGTTTGTGAGTCATGATGGAAATCAGAATCGATTTCTGCAAAAAGTTTCCCCTCAAAGCAATGCCTATATTCTCTATGACAGAAAAGGATATTCAGGGGAAATGGAAAAATTTCTTTGTGAAACCGAAGATAAGCGTATTGCTGCAGCACAGAGCAGAACTGCCAAACTCGTCGACGATCAACGCTTGAGAAAATATCGTATCGCAGTCTCAGCAACCGGAGAATACACGCAATTTCACGGAGGCACGGTGACCGATGCCCTTGCTGCGATAAATGCCACCCTAACCAGGGTTAATGAAGTCTTTAATACGGATCTGGGAATTGAGCTGGAATTGGTCGCAAACAATGACCTTGTGATTTACACCGATCCAGATACAGATCCCTATCAAACAAACCTCAATACAGAAGTTCAGACAACCTTGAATAATGTTATCGGAGATCTGAACTATGATGTAGGACATTTATTTCAGGAAGATGTAAATGGAGGAAATGCAGGTTTTATCGGTGCAGTTTGCCAGACCAATCAGAAAGGAAGTGCGTATTCCTCCTCGACAAATCCACAGGGGGATATTTTTGACCTTGATTATGTAGCCCATGAATTAGGACATCAATTCGGGGCTAATCATACCTGGTCATTCGATTCAGAAGGTACAGGAGTGCAGGCCGAGCCCGCAAGTGGATCTACAATAATGGGTTATGCCGGCATTGTGCAGGGAAATAACGTGCAGAATAACGGGGATGATTATTTTCATTATTACAGCATAAAGCAGATTTCAGAATACGTGCTTACCGCAACATGCGCAGTAGAAACCGTTATAACAAATTCACCGCCCATTATTACAACTCTTGATGATTATACGATTCCTAAAGGAACGGCATTTGTGTTGCCAGGTCAGGCTTCGGATCCGGATACTGGGGATGTCCTTACATACTCCTGGGAACAGATCGATGACGGAGTGGTTACTACCGAAACTTTCGGCCCTCAGAATGCAAGTGGAGCTAATTTCAGGTCGCTACCCCCAACGATAGATTCAGCGCGCTATTTTCCTAGATTGTCTCGAGTGATTCAGGGGGACCTAACCCAGACCAATCCGGCTATCAATTCTGCCTGGGAAACGGTATCTGAGATTGAGCGCGACTTAAATTTTGCGCTCACCGTAAGAGATAATGCTACCGGGGGGGGACAGGTCTCTTCCGATATTCTAAACGTTAGGGTCAGTAACGTCTCCGGTCCTTTCGTGGTAAACTCACAGGCTGCGTCTGAGACGTATAGTGCCGGGACTATACAGACGATAAGCTGGGATGTAGCAGGTACGGATGCGCCCCCTGTAAATGCTCAGTTTGTGGACATCTTCCTTTCTCTGGATGGCGGAGTCACCTTCCCAATTCAATTGGAGGAAAAAGCTGCGAATGACGGCTCTCATGATGTATTGCTGCCGGGAAATGCCACCACTACAGCAAGGATTATGGTTAAAGGGTATCGGAATGTGTTTTTTGCAGTAAACAGTACAGATTTTATCATTGAAGAGTCGCCAATAGTACTGCAATTTGACGACCTAGATTTTGACGTTTGCCAACCTGTAGACAAAGTGATCCCCTTTGTTTACGAAACATACGGGGGCTTCATTGAAGAAGTAGTATTTAGCGCCACCGGAGTCCCGCCTGGTATTGGGGTGTCATTCCTTCCAGGCACTGCTACCGATAACAATACTCCAGTAGATATGACTATATCCAATACAACGGCTGTATCTGAAGGAGTATATCCAATACAGGTGCTGGCTACAGCGCCTTCTTTTACCCGGGAAGTTACCATTGTTCTCACCATCTTCGATACGGATTTCCCCGAAGTTAGTTTGGTAACCCCTGCGAATTCATCTACAGACATCCCTTTAAGGCCAATATTGAGCTGGGATACTCCGGCAATAAACAATTCCTATCAGATTGAAATAGCCACTGATGCCGCATTTACTTCGGTCATTGAATCAACCACGGTCATTTTTAAAAATTATACACCAGAAAACCTGGAGCCTGAAACTACTTATTACTGGAGAATCAAGCCAGTTACCAATTGTGGCGAAGGAGTATTTGGGAGTGCTTTCAGCTTTACAACAGTGCCTGTTAACTGCAAAATGAAAAGTGCACAGGGTCTTCCTTTGTCGATCTCTTCAACGGGAACACCTACAGTACAGTCGAGCATTATTGTAGTTGATGATCTGCCGGTTTCCGATATCAACGTCTCCCTGAATATTGAGCATAGTTTCCTTTCTGATCTTATTATCAGTCTGATATCCCCTTCGGGAACAGAGGTAATACTCGTTTCTAATTCCTGTTCTCAACTTGAAAATATAAATGCCGTTTTTGACGATTCGGCCAGTCCTTTTGTCTGCAATGGCAATCCCGGGATAACTGGAACTGTTAAGCCTTTGGGATCCTTGTCCTCATTTAACGGGGAATCATCCTTTGGAGAATGGATTTTACTGGTAAGAGATACGGCTCCTGCCGACGGAGGACTTATTCAGGACTTTACTTTGGAGCTATGTGTTGAGGGTGTTTTCAGACCGGATGCGGATGGAGATAATGTTTTTGACGATGGGGACGACCTCTGCCTGGGAACACCGCCGAACACTGAGGTCAATGCAGACGGCTGTCCGGTTTATCGCTTTGAACAGGATAATTTCAATATATCCCTAACGAGCGAGTCCTGTATCCCTAATAACGATGGCCAGCTTGATATCACGGCGAATACTTCCCTGGATTACTCCATAGTGATCAGTGGGAATGGGGTGAATGAATCGGCTGATTTTAATACAAGCTATCAGTTGGGAGACCTTTCCTCCGGATCTTACTCGGCTTGTATCACAGGTACCGATGGCAGTATAACATATGAAGAATTTTGTATAGATTTTGTAATCTCAGAACCCGATCCACTTGAAGTACTGATCGCCCTCGATCAGGATGCCTTACAGGCTATCTTGAGCCTGAGTGGGTCTGAGCTTTA
>JABDQK010000308.1 GCA_013042255.1 Flavobacteriaceae bacterium
ACGGCCCAGTCGTGGGCATTTTTCATTTGAGGTGTGCCCACCAGGCGAGGACCTATCACATCCATAAGTTCATGTGCCAGTTGAGGGAGTTGTGAATTTTCATTGGCTTCCTTTTCGATGGCAGCCGCCATTTCTTTGGGGGTTTGAGCCAGTAAGGAAGATGTAACTACCGATAAGAGTAAAAGAAGGAAATATTTTTTCATTTTCATTTGAAGATTAAATTGAATCTCCAATATAAAAAGAATTATTGTGCTCTGTCCTGTTTTAACTCAATTAGAAAAACAAAGAAGAGAAGAGCCATTAGAAGATTGCAAACGACAACAAACGATTACAAACGAAAATAAATAAGTAACAACCAACTCCTGGGTTTTGAGGGTCCTAGGTTTGCAGTGTCGGAATGAGAACCGATAGTATTAACTGTTTAACCTTAAAATTAGTAATCATGAATGCACTTAAAAACAAAGTACAGTTGATTGGGAATCTGGGACAAGACCCGGAAGTTGTAAATCTTGACAGTGGGAGTAAGCTGGCGAAATTTTCCATCGCCACTAATGAAACCTACAAAAGTTCAAAAGGCGAAAAGGTCACAGAGACCCAGTGGCACAACATTGTTGTCTGGGGCAAACTGGCTGATGTAGTTGAGAAATTCCTGTCTAAGGGCAGTGAAGTAGCCGTAGAAGGTAAGCTGATTCACAGGACCTATGAAACCAAAGAAGGGGAGAAGCGATATGTCTCTGAGGTAAAATGTAACGAGCTGTTGATGCTTGGAAGACAGTAATTTGCATATAGTCGATAAAGGGGGCATTTTGCCCCTTTTTCTTTTTCAACTTGAGGTTTCTTATTAACTTTTATAGACGCAAAATCGAACGCTTTAATCAATTAAGGTAAATAGCAGAATGATGATACCTATCCGCAAAGCTCTGACTGCCGTACTCGTCCTGATGTCCTGTTTGGGATATTCTCAGGAGGCCGGGACGGATCTTGCTTTTTCGGATTTTTATGAGCAAATGGCGCTAAGGGATGCCCGGCTCGAAACAACACTTGAATTCAGCACGGAAGACGATGAGGCCGACTATTGGAGAGATCAGTTAAATTTTGAGATGCGGTTAAAGAAAGACTCCTATCGAGCTTATAAGACCTATATATATTTTAAGGGAAAGTCGTATCAGGAACATCAGAAGGAATGTGATATTGCACAATACCATGGGAAGGGATATGTCAAAAAAGCCTTATTTTATAACATCCATGGACTGAGTTCTTCCCTGGAGAGTGGAGATGTTGCTAAACATGCCAAATTAGTACCAACCCTTGCCTCAAAGAATAAGTAGGATTCTACTGAACTAAGCAACTTTTTTAAGAATATCAAAACAGGGACAGCGCTTACAGCGCTTCGTTTCACACTTTTTGTATTTCTTACAGCATTTCGATTTGCAATTTCCGCATGATAAGGCATGCACTGCCGCCTCCCGTGACTTTTTTATTCGTTTTTTCTTCTTTTTAGTCTCTTTTTTCTTTTTCCCCATGCGGATAAGATGTAGAACTCAAAAATAATTATTTTTATTTAGAATCAATAAAAATAAATAATAAAATTATTGGGCGGGATCACCGGCAGCACTATCGGCAGTAATCTGCTGAACATCCCTGTCAAAAAGGTACAGGCCACCTTTGTCATTGCCTATTAAATTAATCTTGTCTAAGATATTCCTGGCAAGGGCCTCTTCCTCGATCTGTTCGGCTACATACCATTGAAGAAAATTATGGGTGGCATAATCTTTTTCTTCCAGTGCAACATGAACCAGTTCGTTTATACTCTGAGAAACAAAAATTTCGTGTTCATAAAGCTCCTGAAACATTTTCTGAAAGCTGCCAAAATTTTTCTTAGGCGCTTTTAAGTCGGTTATATGCGCATGCCCTCCCCGTTCGTTTACGTATTTGATCAGTTTGAGCATATGCATTCTTTCCTCATCGGAATGTCGGTACATGAATAAGGAAATCCCTTCCAATCCTTTTACTTCGGCCCAGGAGGCCATTGCAAGGTATACCTGTGATGATTCAGCCTCTACCCGGATCTGTCCGTTGAGGGCTTTTTCCATTTTGTCGGTCAACATATATTACATTTTTCATAAAAATAAGCATTCCCAGTTATTCCGAACATGACTTTAATCAGATACGTTCCATTGGTATACAATTACCCCTAATAAGGATACCTCAAAAATAAAATTCCTGAGCAAGCCGAAAAGTATTGGCGTGGGCTTCTACAATGACTTTGATTTCCTTGGAATAGCCCCCTCCCATGCTGCATTGTACAGGAATTCCCATGTCTCTGCATTTTTTCAGTACATACTCATCCCGCTCTTTACAACCAGCGGGACTGAGACTCAGTGTTCCCAGTTTATCCGTAGCCAGAACATCTACCCC
>JABDQK010000064.1 GCA_013042255.1 Flavobacteriaceae bacterium
CACTTCAATTCCTTTGCTCTGAGCTTCTTTCTTAACCAGTTGCGGCAGATTATTGCTATAGGTTAGGCTGTTGCCTATGAATAATATTCGCACCTCTTTGGATGTGGCACTATCGTATACAGAGTCCTGGCTATAAGAAGTGGTATGCACAATAATTAACGCCAGAAGAAGAATAAAGGCGACCCTAATGATTATATGAGTATTGATACCAAAAGTTTTAATAATATTCGTTTTTGTTCAGAGAGGTATTCACTACAAATTCTTTAAAACCATATTCTCTTCCTCCTTCTTTTTATCCATAATTTTCCCTACTATAAGTCCACCAATGATACCTATGCTTACACCTACCATGGGGCCATATACAATGCCATTTTCAAAGGGTATCCCAAATGATACGCCAAGTGAAGTGCCGATCGCCACTCCAATGCCTATTCCTAGGGTGAGGTAATAATCTGATGTTACAAAACCCAATTTATTGATCAAAGCGTGTTTTAGTTTCTTTAAACCTCTCTTAACCTCCTTTTCAGTCTTTATGTTTTCCAAATAAGAACTGATTGAGGTCTGAAGTTTGAGTTTTTGAACATCAGATAAGTTTTTACTATCCACTTCTTCCAGGAGGTTCAACAATCGAGATGAATATTTTTTAAAATCAGTGCTTGCGGACTGATCTATTGAATTTTGAATTTGTTTTATAATTTTTTTGAGATCCATTTAATCATAATTTTAGTTCGTAGATCCTCGATTTCTCTCCCCAGGGATGGTGTTCCTGCCCGATGTACTTAAAATTGTACTTCTCGTAATATCCCACATGACTAGTACTTAAATTTTATTAACTAAATATCGCTTTTTTTTATCCATCTAACTCCAAAATAGATAGTGCAAATAAGGACCAGAAAAACACCAATAGACAAGAATTCTCCTGCCGATAAACTACTCAGTAGCCAAAGAATAGAGGCAATCCCTATCATAGGGATGATCCAACCACCAGGTACCTTAAAGGTCTTCTCAGCTAGTTCCGATTTCTTCCTTCTCATTCTGAGCGTCGCCAGAATGACCAACAGATAGATAAGCAGTATAGCCGCACTTGCCAGAATGGCTAATTGTTCAAATCCTCCGGAGATAGAAAAGAGGAAAATCAGTCCGGAAAAGCAGATGATCGACCAGTATGGGGTAGCAAATTTAGTATGGACCTTCCCCAGAAATTTTGGAAACAGACCGTCTCTGGCACCCGCGAACAATACACGGGGCGTACTCATGACATCGGTACTTACTGCACCATAACAGGATATTGCAGCCGCAATTAAAAGCAGTGTACCTCCAATCGGTCCCATAATATTTTCCGCAACCGCAGCCAGGGGTGCATTTTTATAGACCTCAATCTCCTGCCCCAGTATCCCCTGGGTAACCGTCTGAAGCAACAAATAAATCAGCAGTACCATTGCCCCGCCCAGCATAATACCAAGGGGGATGGTGCGTTTGGGATTCTTTATCTCCCCACTTGCCCCAAGGGCAGTTTCGAATCCTGCAAAGGCAAAAAACAAGACCAGGGTAGTATTGCCAAAGGTCTTTAAGGCCGGAAGTTGTTCCCACTGCAGGTTAACAGGATCAATCAGGCTTATCCCAAGGATACCGATACCGAGTAAGGGTAAGAGTTTCACGATAGTGATCCACTTAATAAAGGCCACTCCCTGTTTCGCCCCTCGGATATTAGTGATCACCAGAAAACCGAGCAGGACAAAATAAAATAATCCCCGAATCCAGGGATTAGAAAAGACAGGAAAAATAATGGCCAGGGAATCAGCTATGATATTCATGAGAGCGGCACTCCCAAGGATACTCCAGCCGAAAACAGCCAGCCAGTTTACGATAAAGCCGGCAAATTCTCCAAAAGCTGCCACAACATAGGCATAACTCCCCCCCGATTTGGTTACGCGGGTTCCTATTTCAGCATAACACAACATAATGGCAGCCATCATGATACCGCAAAATAGGTATGCAAAAATGCTAAAGGCACCCAGTTCTACCCCTACAATAGCCGGTAAGGCAAAAATCCCGGCTCCCACTGTGATGTTAATAATATTGAGTGATAAACCGGTTACGCCTACAACACGTTTTAGTTCAGAATCTGGTTGGATATTGGACATATTTGGTGGTTTGTATACTGTAAGCTATATAAATGATTTGATTTACAAGAGGGAAAAACCATATTATTGGCTCCGGCATTGAGGTAAAAAGAAAATTCGAAGGATGACACAGGCAATTTGTAACTATTTCGATAGAAGGAAGGATCTTCCCTGATTGCAGTTTATACCTATTAAAAATGACATTTGTCATAGGGAAAAGGTATTCTCTGAGGGATATTTGGTAACCGGTTCGATTTCAATTAACTTCTAACCGAATGTCCATTTAAACCGCACTCATTGATGCAATTAGATGCAAATATACCCGAAGGTAAACTCGAAGAAAAGTGGCGTAATTACCAGATAAAGAGTCGATTAATAAATCCGGCTAACAAGAAAAAACTCAATATCATTGTAGTAGGTTCCGGACTTTCAGGAGCAGGAGCAGCAGCTACTCTGGCCGAACTTGGATATGATGTACACTGTTTCTGCTATCAGGATTCAGCACGGCGCGCACACTCCGTAGCTGCTCAGGGTGGTATCAATGCAGCAAAAAATTACCAGCACGACGGGGACAGTGTCTGGAGGATGTTTTACGACACCCTGAAAGGAGGTGATTTCCGATCGAGGGAAGCCAATACATACCGACTTGCGGAACTCTCTGCCCCACTGATTGATCATTTTACCCAACAAGGTGTTCCTTTTGCCAGGGAGTACGGCGGGGTGCTGGTAAACCGCAGTTTTGGCGGAGTACAGGTACAGCGGACATTTTATGCCCGGGGACAAACCGGACAGCAGTTGCTGCTGGCAGCTTATTCTCAGCTGTACAAAATGATCCGTGCCAAAAAGGTCACTATGCACACCAGAACTGAAATGCTCGACCTTGTTGTGGTTGATGGGAAAGCCAAAGGAATTATAGCCCGCAACCTCGTGAGCGGGGAAATAGAGCGCTATGCTGCTGATGCCGTAGTACTGGCAACAGGGGGTTATTCGAGGGTGTTCAGGCTTTCTACCCTGGCCATTGGCTGTAATGGTTCTGCCATCTGGAAGGCCCATAAACGAGGTGCACTTTTTGCTGCGCCCAGTTTTACGCAAATCCACCCTACTGCCCTGCCCCAGTCGAGCGAAGCACAGTCGAAACTCACCCTGATGTCAGAATCCCTGCGAAATGATGGTCGGATCTGGGTGCCAAGGAAAAAGGACGATAAGCGCAAAGCAAATGATATTCCTGAAGAAGAAAGAGATTATTACCTGGAAAGACGCTATCCGAGTTTTGGTAATCTGGCTCCCCGGGACATCGCTTCCCGTGCCGCAAAAGAACGGATTGATGCCGGACATGGGGTAGGCCGACTAAAAAATGCGGTCTATCTCGATTTTAAGCACGCTATTGAACGCCTGGGGCTGGAAACGATCAAAGACAGGTATGGCAACCTTTTTAAAATGTACCAGAAGATCACAGGTGTTGATGCTTACAAAGAACCCATGCAGATTTCTCCGGCAGCGCACTTTTCCATGGGCGGACTATGGGTAGATTATGAATTAATGACCACGATTCCCGGTTTGTACGCTGTAGGTGAATGTAATTTTTCGGACCACGGAGCCAATCGCCTGGGGGCCAATTCACTCTTGCAGGCCAGTGTGGACGGATATTTTATCCTCCCCAACACCATCAACAATTACCTGGCTTCAGAACTGAAATCGGATGGAGCAAAGACAGATCATCCTGCATTCGAGCAGGCAGAAAATGAGGTGAAACAACATATAGAACGCCTGATCGCTGTTAATGGCAGCAAGACGGTTGACCATTTCCACAGGGAGCTGGGGAAGGTGATGTGGCAGGAATGTGCTATGAGCAGAAACAAGGCCGGACTTAAAATGGCTATTCAAAAGATTCAGGATATCAAAAATGAATTCTGGCAGGAAGTAAAAGTACCCGGAAAAACAGCGGAGCTTAACCCGGAATTGGAGAAAGCCCTGCGGCTGGCTGATTTTATTGAATTAGGCCTGTTAATGTGTACTGATGCATTGCAGCGGGAAGAATCCTGCGGGGCACACTTCAGGGAGGAATATCAGACGGCTGAAGGGGAAGCTGTCCGTGTTGATGATAGCTATGCCTATGTCTCGGCCTGGGAATACAGGGGAGACGAATTTAAATTGCATAAGGAACCGCTCCACTTTGAATTTGTTCAACCCACTGTAAGAAGTTATAAATAAGATTATACCTATGAAAGTTACCTTCCGAATCTGGAGACAAAATAACGCCTCTGAAAAAGGAAAATTTCAGGACTACGAAACCGATGGACTGAATGAGGATATGTCCTTTCTGGAGGCCCTCGATCATCTCAATGAGCAGCTTGTGCTCCGGGGAGAGAATGTCATTGCCTTTGAATATGACTGCCGGGAGGGAATTTGCGGACAGTGCGGAGT
>JABDQK010000065.1 GCA_013042255.1 Flavobacteriaceae bacterium
AATACTGATAAATCAGTTGTTGCCCAGGAGATTGTAGACAAGGCTATTCAGGTTGCCGGGGGTGATCTTTACGAGCAAAGCGAATTCACATTCAGATTTCGTGACGTGGAGTATGTGCTTGAAAGAATAGAGGGAAAGAAGGTGATGAAGCGCATCAGGCAAACCGATTCAGGCCTGCTTTCAGACATTAGAAAAGGGAATGATTTCAGCAGATTATTAGATGGAAATACCATTGTTGTTTCTGATAGCATGGCCAATGTGTATAGTAATTCCATAAATTCAGTTCATTATTTCGCCTATTTGCCTTACGGCTTGAATGATCCTGCAGTGAATAAGGAATGGATAGGTGAAAAAAAAATAGGGGATAAGATGTACCACAAAATCAGGGTGACGTTCGATCAAAAAGGCGGTGGAGAAGACTTTGACGATGTTTATTTGTACTGGATTGATAAGGAAACATTTACCCCTGATTATCTCGCCTATGAGTTCCATGTGGATGGGGGCGGACTTCGCTTCCGGGAAGCGTACAACGAACGCTACGTGAACGGCATTCGCTTTGTGGATTATCGCAACTACAAACCCAAAGGGAAAGCAGATATCATGGAACTGGATGATCTCTTTGTAAAAGATCAGCTTGAGCTGCTGTCAGATATCAAACTCGAGGAAGTCCTGGTTAGTCGGGACAATTACAATTAAAGTTAAGTCGGATATCTGTGGTCATATCTCCTATCTGTTGAACGATAAAGAGGCTGCCGTTGTCTGAGTCGTCCATAGGGGGATATTTTTCTTCCCCAATCATTTTATTGACAAAATCCGGTGTGGTATTGCTATGGCCGACGACTAACACATTGTTTCCAAGATTATCTGCCTTAAAGGCCGCTATATCTATCATTGAAGGGTCATAATACTGACGGATCAGGTCGTATTTTACTTCCGCAGGTGCAGCCGTCATGGTAGTTCTGCGATAATCGGTGGTATAGATCGCATTGATATTGGCATCATCCAGGATTTCCGCCCAGTGCATGGCCCTGCCCAGGCCTTTCTGATTGAGTTCGGGATCTCTATTTTCAGGATCAGTTCTATCTTTTTCTGCGTGTCTGATAAAGTAGTAAGTGGTTATTTCAGGTCCAATTTCAGTATTGATAGGCTGGGATTCCTCTTTACAGCTAATAAAGGTTCCAAGGATTATCAAACAGAGGGTGATGAGTTTGGTTTTCATGTGCGATAGAATTTTATCTTTTGGGTTGGCTACTATTATGTAACTTTACTTTTGTAAAAATAGTATGAAATTCCCTTGAATCAACCTATATATGCCAAAACCACTTTATATTTTCCTTTTTCTGCTGCTGGCAACCCAGGTAAAGGCTCAGGAAATTGAACTTCCCTCCGATTTCAGGCAGCACAATTTAAACCAATACAACAGCAGTCTCTTTAATCCCGTATTTTCTCTGGACCGCAATAACCCGCAATCATTTTCTATATGGAGCCGATGGCAATGGCAGCAACCAGATGCTGACCCAACAACGCTTTTTGCTACTTACACGCATAAAATAAATCCGAATTCCGCAGGCGGAATAGGATTTATCCAACAAAACACAGGGCTTTTCCTTCAGACAGGTGCTGTTTTGAATTACGCATACGACTTTGAAATTGCGCCCGATTTTTATCTGGCTTTGGGTATTAATCTTTTTGGCTATCAGCAGGAACTGGCCGACGACCGTTTTCAGCAGAGCCCGGGTTTGGGTCTGCCAATTCTGAATAATGGCAATAGTTTTGTGGTGCAAACGGCTCCGGGAATGCGCCTGTCATATAAAAACCTTAGCCTCGGCTTTATGGCAGAAAATTTGTTGGAATACAATTTATCGGAAAGGGAGAATAATAAAGGTAATGCTGACAACGTATATCTTGGATCAGCCAGTTACTCTTTTCCTATTGATGGCATTGGGATTCTTGAAAACGCCTCTCTCCGGCCTATGTTCTTTATTAAGTCCATACCTGCAATGGATACCCAATACGGTTTAAATACCTTATTTGCGACCGACCGAATATGGGCACAGGGAGGATATCATAATTTTTATGGATTCTCTGGAGGAATCGGAGGTACTTTCTTTAAGAAGTTCTCCATAGGAGCTTTGGTGGAAATTGGAAACAGCACCGAACTCGATGGAAAAGACCCTACATTCGAAATTGTAAGCTCATATCAGTTTGCCCTTCCCGATTCCAGAAGGAAGATTGTGGGATTTGAAGTAGAAGAGGAGGATCTCGTGGAAGAGATACCGGAGTCAC
>JABDQK010000066.1 GCA_013042255.1 Flavobacteriaceae bacterium
TTGCAGAAAAGAAAAAAGTATTTGATCAGAAAAGGGATAGTATTTCCAGAGTATTTCAAATGGAAGCTCAGGCCGTGGAAGCCCAGATCCAGTCTATGAGTCAGAATAAAGCACAGGAAACCTATGCGGCACTTCAACAGAAAGGACAACAGATTGGTCAGCAGCTACAACAACAGGAGCAGCAAATGCAGCTTATGGGGCAGGCAGATATGGATAGTGTTGTAGAAAAAGTGAAGCGTGAAATTACAGCCTTTGGAAAGGCAAACGGTTACACCTATATTCTGGGAGGAGGCGAAGGAGGAAGTGTTCTTTACGGCGCCGAATCTAAAGATCTTACCGATGAGATCCTTAAAGTCCTGAACAAGGAAGAGTAGGAGTAAGTCAATTCATCTGTAGCAACACAAGGAGGATTATCACCGGGGTAAAATAGATAACAATCGTTTTTGCCCCCTCGTAGTCTTTAGCTATGCGCTGTCCGAGAAGGAGCATCAGCAAGGATAAGCCGGCGATTATCGCCCCGATTTGAGCCAGGAAAAAGTCTTCAGAATATATAATCTGGACAAATCCTATCAGACATAAAAATCCTGCAATTAGTTCCATAAAAGTAATTACCAGGAGAAGTAAAGGAACAACATTGCGAAAGGGAGACTTTGAAAAGTGACCTTTTAACCAGCTAAGATTTCCTTTCCAATCAACTACCTTGTCGATCCCACTCTGCAGAAAAGTAATTATAATAAAGAGCAAAAGAAGCAGTACAGCTACATTCTGTAATACAATTTCCATAATCAGATAATTTAAAGAACTCAGTTACCCGTCAGGCAGCTGATTTGTGTAATAATCTTGTAAGTTTTATTGAAAGATCAGTCAGAATAATTTTTGAGTTGCCATTTCGTTCCACGTGGTAAATCGCCTCCTCCAACTCCTCTATAATTTTCAACACATTGTTTTCATGAACAAAACGCGCGAATTTATCAAACTGAAATCCGTCTACATGTATTTTCATATAAGCGAGTGAGTCGGCCTGATAATTCACTAGCATCGCCTGCCTGAAAACAGACATACAATACTTAAGGAAGTTTTTCTGAGTCTCACGTCCTGTTTTGGCAACCTCTTCACTCCACAGGATCAGCTCGTGGATTGCCCCCTTTTTACCCTTGGCCTGAAAAGCACTCCGGACCCATTGTACAAACCACTTCTCAAAGATCAGTTCCTCAGAATCCTTATTCATCAGTTCCAGGGCTTTGTTGTAGTTTCCGTTCGATTCATGCGCTAAATGGACTGCCTCCTGCCGCGGTACTCCCTTTTCTACCAATGCCTGGGCAATAGCCTCTTCAGGTAAAGGAGGGAAGTGCAGCAACTGACACCTGGAACGTATGGTCTGCAGAATGTTTTCTTCATCTTCAGCAACCAGCAAAAAAATCGTTTTATGGGGCGGTTCCTCCAGCAACTTGAGTAGTTTGTTGGCTGCGGAGGAATTCATGCGTTCTGCCATCCAGATGATCATCACTTTGTATCCTCCTTCGTATGATTTCAGGGAGAGCTTTTTAACAATATCCATTGCCTCGTCAACACCGATCTGTCCTTGTTTTTTTTCTATTCCAATATAGCGGTACCAATCAAACAAACTCCCATAGGGATCCTCCTTTAGGAACAATCTCCATTCCTTCAGAAAATTATCACTTACCGCATGACTTCTAATATTTTCGGTATTGGAGACTGGAAAAGCAAAATGAAGATCGGGATGAGTGAATGATTTGCACTTTAAATTACAAGCTTCATCCCCGTTGATGTTTTCTCCCGAGGAGTTACCACATAAAATATACTGGGCATAGGCAAGGGCAACAGGCAAGGTTCCTGACCCTTCCGGCCCTACAAAGAGTTGAGCATGTGGAATACGCCCCGAATCCGCACTGTGTGTCAGGTGTTTCTTGATATGAGGGAGCCCTAAAATTTCCGTAAATAACATAATTTCAAAGATACAGATTAATACACTGTTATAAAGGCATTATCATTCCATCAGCTTTTCCTGAGTTCTTTTATTCTTTACATTTGTGCTTCTTTAAAACCAAGACAGGATGAAAACAATTGACGATCTCAATTTTTCAAATAAAAAAGCTCTGATACGCGTCGATTTCAATGTGCCGCTGAACAGTGAGTTCGAGGTAACAGACACCAACAGAATTGAAGCTGCAAAGCCTACTATCCTGAAGATCCTGGAGGACGGGGGAAGTGCTATTTTAATGAGCCATTTGGGAAGGCCAAAAGGGGAAGTCAATGAGGATATGTCCCTAAAACATATCTGTGAAGCAGTAAGTGAGATCATCGGTGTAGAGGTTAGATTTGTTGAAGATTGTATTGGGGAAAAAGCGGAGGAAGCTGTAAAACAACTTGAGAACGGCGAAGTTCTTTTACTTGAAAATCTACGTTTTCACGCTGAAGAAGAACAAGGGGACGAAAATTTTGCCAAAGCGCTATCCGGGCTGGGAGATATATATGTCAACGATGCCTTCGGAACCGCCCATAGAGCACATGCCTCAACCACAATTGTTGCCAAATATTTTGCGGAGAATAAGTGTTTTGGTTACCTGCTGGCCAAAGAAATTGAAGCCATAGAAAAAGTGATGCGTACAGGGGAGAAGCCAATTACAGCAATCCTGGGTGGGGCAAAGGTTTCTTCTAAGATCACCATAATTGAAAATATTTTAAGTAAGGTAGATCACCTTATCATTGGGGGTGGAATGACCTATACATTCGTGAAAGCAAAAGGGGGAAAAGTCGGAGCTTCTATTTGCGAGGATGATAAGATGCAGCTGGCTCTGGAGATATTAGAGAAAGCAAAGGAAAAAGGCGTGCAAGTGCACCTTCCTGTTGATGTGCTGGCAGCTGATAGCTTTAGCAATGACGCAAAGACTCAAATCGTCTCTGTAAATAGTATTCCCGATAATTGGCAGGGCCTGGATGCAGGACCGGAAACTCTTAAAAATTTCGAAAAAGTAATATTGGGCTCCAAAACGATACTATGGAATGGTCCGGTTGGTGTTTTTGAGATGGAAAAATTTGCGAAAGGTACCATTGCCGTAGGGCATTTCATTGAAGAAGCAACCAAAAATGGAGCATTTTCCCTTGTTGGGGGTGGTGATTCGGTAGCAGCCGTTAAACAATTCGGCTTTGAAGATAAAGTCAGTTATGTCTCCACGGGAGGAGGCGCCATGCTCGAAAGCCTTGAGGGCAAGGTATTGCCCGGAATAGCCGCAATATCAGAGGGCTAAACACGTTAATTTAGTATACCTCTATTGGCAATTGAATTGGAAGAAAATATTATTTTATTCTTTCAGAAAAAAATTGCAATTTAGTTGATCCCCACAACCAAAAGCAGAACTATGTGTGTGATAAGAAAATGGTTGTTTTCCTTTGTCCTAATTGGGATAACTATACTGGTCAACGCTCAGGATTCAGATTCTCTGAAACTAAAGGAAGCGATAATTCAGACTACCAGAATTGATTCTTTGATTCCTCCATCAGAATCAGCCGTTACTTTTTCGGTAAATCCGGACAAAACCATCAGCCTTAAGGACCATTTTGAAGCTTCCAGATACGATAGCTTATGGATGAGGGAATTGTATAATACAGCTCAACTTTCAGGACAGATGTATAATGTGGTTGGAAGCATGGGCGAGCTATTATCAGATACCCTTGAACAGGAATTACCTGAACTCAGTACGGAATTGCTAAAAAAACGATTAAAGGCCTTAGATGAGAAAACGCCTTTTAATATCGCTTATAACCCATCTCTGGAATCGGTAATCAAATCTTTCCTGATCCGCAAAAAAGATCTGATGGAGAGAATGCTGACTACCAGTCAGTTTTACTTTCCCCTCTTTGAACAGGAATTGGATAATCACAATATCCCACTGGAAATAAAATACCTGGCCATTGTAGAATCGGCCCTAAACCCAAGAGCAAAGTCGAGAGTTGGGGCAACAGGCTTGTGGCAATTTATGTATAGTACAGGAAAAATGTATGACCTGGATGTAAGTAGCTATGTAGACGAACGTAGCGATCCAATTAAGTCCACCAGGGCCGCCTGCCAGTATCTTTCCAAGCTCTACGATATTTTTGGCGACTGGGACCTTGCATTGGCGGCATATAATTCTGGTCCAGGAAATGTAAACAAGGCCATAAGAAGATCAGGGGGCTATACCAATTACTGGAATATCAGAAATAACCTACCCCGGGAAACTGCCGGTTATCTGCCAGCTTTCCTGGCAACAATGTACTTGTTTGAATATGCTGAGGAGCACGGTTTAAAACCTGTAAAGGTAGCTCGCCCGTATTTTGAAACTGATACAGTTCATGTAAAGAGACTGATAACTTTCGACCAGATTTCGAGGATGGTTGACGTCAGTAAAGAAGAACTTACAGTCCTAAATCCTTCCTACAAACTAAATATTATCCCCTATATCGCGGAAAAAAATTATACACTTCGACTGCCAAAAAAGGAGATAGGCAAATTTGTCACCAATGAAGATTCTATCTACGCCTTTGTGGAGCAGGAATTAAAATCTAAAGAATCGGTCCTCCCCCAGTTTGTTAAAGCTGATTCACGTATCAGGTACAGAGTAAAAAGTGGAGATTACCTGGGTAAAATCGCAGAGCGATATGGAGTTAGGGTTAGCCAGATCAAGAATTGGAATGGATTGCGAAGCAATACGCTGAGGATTGGCCAGCGTCTCACCATTTATCCAAGAAAGCCATACGTAGCATCTACTTCGTCTAATAACTCCAATAAATCCCTGAATAACAGTGAATTGAAGTTCCATACAGTTAGGGAAGGAGATTCATTATGGACCATTTCACAAAAGTATCCGGGAATTTCCATAGAAAATTTACGAGAATGGAATGGTATTAGTGGTAATAAGTTGTTGCCGGGCACTAAACTTAAATTATGTGCGTGCTCATCCTAGGCATTTTTTTAAATCGAATTAAATCTAGAGTCAAAATTCAATGAAACACTTATCTCTGCTATTGCTGACCCTTCTGCTGATTTCTTGTAATGACGGGCCCAAAAAAAAGTACAAACCAGGATCAATTGGCGCAATCAATAGCCTGGGTGTCGTTATCAGTAACGAATTGTGGGAAGGTGCTGTAGGAGACAAACTCAGAGAGCACTTCGCAGCTCCTGTTGTGGGCCTTACATGGGAAGAGCCTTTATTTAGCCTGGAACAAATGCCACAAAAGGTGTTTACGGGCACAACCAGGTACCGAAGAGCCGTTCTGTTTGTTGATCTGGACACGGTAAACGTTGCTCATATCAAGACGGATCTCTACGCTGCCCCACAGGAAATTGGGGTCATAAAAGGCAGGACACAGGAAGAACTCATCAACAATATAGAGTCTCATGCCGATGAGATTATTGCAGCTATTAAAGGTATGGAGCTCGAAGAGACCCAGAAACGTTTCCTTCGCTCGTTGAATAAGGATAAGATCTTGGAGGAGAAGTTTGGAGTGACGCTCCGACTTCCATCCATATATAAACTGGGGAAACAGGAGGATAATTTTGTATGGATCGACAGAGAAATCCAAAAAGGAAGTATGAATATCATCGCATATGAAATCCCCTGGAACAGGCTGAACAATGATTCAACTTTGGTAACCGACTTTATTCGGATGCGGGATTCAATAGGGGAGAAATACATCCCCGGGCCAGACGTGAGGAATAAGAAAACCTACATGACTACTGAAGACGCTTTTGCCCCGCATTTTTTTGAAACAGAGATTGACGGGCATAAAACACTGGAAGCAAGAAGTATCTGGGATATTGAGAACTACCCTATGGCAGGTCCGTTTGTAACCTTTGTCATCGATGATGAACAAAACAACAGGAAACTTGTTGTGGAGGGCTTTACTTTTGCCCCGGCCACCAATAAAAGAGACTATATGTTTGAACTGGAGGCGATTCTGAGATCTATTAAGTTCAAATAGTACTAAAAAGACATAAAAAAAAGCGCTTTCAATCTTGAAAGCGCTTTTTTTATTTTGGTTTAGTCGAAGGCAAACCCAGTTGACAGCCTAAAAATAAAGGCGTACATGGTTATAAGCCATAAAGCAAAACAGAACCAGGAAAATGCCTTAAAATACTTTTTAAGGAAAATATTTCTCCAATTCCTGAATGCGTCGACATAAATTTCTTTTACGAGTAAAATTTTCTGCATATCCCTGCCATTTAGTGTTTATCCTAAGGCAAAGATCAAGGTATCAACTGATTCTATTGTAATAAATAGACCAAGGACAGATAAATCGGATTACTTTAAAAAGCCCACAGCCCGGGCTCTTTTAACAGTATGCTTTGTCCGATATACGGCAATGAAATAAAAAAAACACGATCCATGGACCGTGTTTTTACAAAAGAATTAGGTTGGTTAATCGAAGGCGAAACCTGTAGCCACTCTGAAAATGAATGCATATAGAACGATCACTAAACAGGCTAGGCAAAACCAGGTAAAAATCTTAAAGAGGTTCCTTATAAAAAATGACCCCAGATTTTTAAAGGCTTCCAGGTAAATTTCCTTAATGAGTAAAATGTGTTTCATATGGTGAGATTTAGGTGAACTATTTTACGGTTATAACTGTGAATTCTAAAAGAACGTATTTAGGCAGATCTAATTTGTTGTATACCTGTCAAAAGATGTTGAGAACTACTAAATTGAGCGGTGAGAGCTCATTGAAATCTTATTAAAATCAGGATTAATAATAAAAAAACCACCTGCATTGCTGCAAGTGGCTAGTTGGTAGGTTAGTTCTACAGGTATTAATTACATATTTACTATAATAAATTCAGATCGTCTGTTGAGCTGGTGTTGGTCGCTTGTACATCGAATACTGCCATCACACCCATTTAGGAGTCGTTCTTCCCCATACCCAATAGCACTTTCAATTCGTTTTGGATCAATTCCTTTGGAAATGATGTAATCTCTGGTTGATTTGGCCCTTCTGTCTGAGAGGTATTTATTGTAGACGGCTTTACCCCTGCTGTCTGTATGAGATTCAATTTTGATCACCATCGTTGGGTTTTCCTTCATTACGGCTACTAATCTGTCTAATTCCTCCCCAGCATCTTTTCTGATATTGTACTTGTCAAAATCGAAATAGATCATATCTAATTTGATCTTTTTGATCCCTTCTTCCATCACGACAAGCTCCTCAAGTCTATCGAGGTTAACTTCAACATTGATCACCTCGTTCTCTTTTGTCGGGACATTCATCACCACTTCGGAATAGCCTTCTTTATTGGTTTTAACCGTATATTTCGTATGGCTGTCAAGATCTTCAAAAACAAAGCTACCATCCTTATCTGACACCACTTCTTTCAATTTTATATTGTTCTCATCCAATAGTGTCACAAGGGCTTCAGGCATAACTTCTCCTGTAACCAGGTCTGTAATCACTCCTTCTATAGCGTTGAGGTTGAGTTCCTCCGGCATAAGCTTTGAAAAAGAATAAATATCATCATCTCCTTTTCCTCCCCGCCTGTTGGAAGCAAAGAAACCTCTCTGGGTGGCCTCATCCACGATATAGGAAAAGTCGTCTTTCTTACCATTGATGGGTTTCCCCATATTCTTTACTTGTTCAAAACCTTCCTCTTCTGAATAAGCTACTTCGTAAACGTCTAATCCGCCCAATCCTATGTGTCCGTTAGAAGAAAAGTATAATTTCCTATCAGTGATAAAAGGGAACATTTCCTTTCTCTCTGTGTTGATCTCCGGCCCCAGATTACGGGGTTCTGAAAAGTCTCCGTCCTCATAAACGTCTACTACAAAAAGATCAGTTTCACCAAGACTACCGGGACGATCAGAAACAAAATACAGTTTTTTCCCATCCGGGCTCAAGGCAGGATGGCCAGTTGAAAAGTCGTCACTGTTAAAGGGAAGTTCAGTGGCCTCTGTCCAGTTACCGTCTACCTTCCTTGATCTGTAAATTTTTAGATTGTTTACCCCGTTCTTATCTCTTTTTAGTTTCTTACCGTAATTATTTCGGGTAAAATACATGGTAGTATTATCGGGAGAAAAAGCAACAGATGCCTCATGGTATTTGGTGTTGATTTTTTTGGAGAATTTTATGGCATCTTTCACCTCCTGTGATTCCTTATTTACTTTGGCCACATAGAGATCGAGATATGGCTGGTTATTCCATTTATACCGTCTGGTACTAAAAAATGAGGAATCCATTGCCGAAGCAAAAACAAGCTGGTCCTCATTGTAAAACATAGGGGAAAAATCGGAATATTCAGAATTGGTAGCCACATTGCGAAGTGTGTATTCCTGTTCTGTATCTAAGATATTATCCAGCACTTTTTCCTTGGGGGTGGTTCTGGGATCATCTACGGTATATCGCATCCCTTCCTTCTTCACCCGGCGGTCATATATACGCATCAGGCGTTTTGCCCTGGAATATTTTCCTGTACCCTTAAGGCTGTGGGCGTATTTAAAGATATTTTCATTGCTTATTTCATTCTGATACTTATTATAGAGTATATCATACCAATAATAAGCTCTTTCCATATTGGTGTTGAAATAATGGGAATCACCCGCTTTCTGGATGATTTCATAAGTGTAATTATCTTCATTATTGGATAGGTACTGTTCGTAAAGTTCAGCGGCTTCCGCATACCACATCTTATCAAAATAGGAATCTGCTTTTTGCAATAATTTTGCTGGTGGATCTTTGGAAACAAATAGTTTCTTTGGTTTTAAAGTCTTGCTAACCGTCTTTTCTGGACTATTGTTGTTGATAACCCGCTGCATTGTTGCTTCCATGTTGGAAGAAATTGGCTCCGGAATGTGCATAATCCACATTTTACCCTTGTATTTTCCATCAAGCTGGGTCTGGGCGGCGTTTAATACAGGTTTCCAATCGGCATCACTGGCTAAATAAACGTAAGATAATTTTGTTTCCGGATGAAGTACTGTCTGGGCATTAATTCCTTTTGCCCGCAATGTACCTACGAATTTTGATACGTTGTTTTGGTCCCCAAAAACTCCTGCAATTGCGTAATAGCCTCCCTGAAGAGTATTCAATTCTTTAATGGTTCTGGTAGCGATTAAAGATTTTTTCGCTGCCTTTAGAAAAAAGCTGTGCGTATTTTTTTCGGCAATATTGTGTGTTACCGGTAATTCTTTATTTGAAGCTGATGGAGAATTGTCATTTCCTTCCACATGCAGGATCCACATCTTCTTGTCGTAGGTTTTATCCAGGTAGAATTCGATGGCCCGCTCTCCCGAATTAAAGCGGTTGAGATACACATAATGCATCCCACTTTGAGAATCTTTGTAAACCTCGGCTGCGAAATTTGTTTTTCTGAGGGAGTTCGCAAAAGATTGAGCGTTATTTGAAACACCAAAGACTCCAGCAACCATATAATACCCTGAGGCGATAGCCGAGTTGGCACGAATTGATTTCGTGGCGATTTTATGGTGCTTTGCTTTTTCGGCGAATGCTTCAAATGCTGCAACCCGGTCTATTTTTATCTCCGTATCAGGAGTTAGTCCATGGGAACTGCCTATGCTAGCGAAAAGCAATATGATTAATAAGCAAAAAGATTTGAATTGCATTTGTGTATTATCCCCTTTACGTGCCTTGTTCAAAGGCAACTTATTCTGGTTTTCTTATAAATCTTTGCGGGATTTGGTAAAACCCCATTTCATAACGCCGAATTTATGGGTTCTAATGCTATAGGATTACTTTTTGTTGTGAAACAGATGTTTTTTGTCGTGTATCTCCATTATATGTGGCTTTAAGAGAAGACGGACAGATAAATTTTGAGGGACAAGACAATAAAAAAGCAGAGAAAGGTAAAACGAAAATGAAGCTGGATGAATTTTAATAATATACTAAAAGGTATATAATTGAAGCAATGAAATTGGGCGATTTGAAAGAAATTTTATCAGGAATAAGGAGAGATATAATAAAAAAAGCATCCTCACAGATGCTTCTTCTATTGTTTGTATTTTAACTCTAGTCTTTTTTCTCCTCTAATTTGTCATCCTCTTTAGAGGCGTCTTTGAATTCTTTAATTCCGCTTCCCAATCCCCGCATTAATTCAGGAATCTTTTTTCCGCCGAATAATAATAGTACCAGGACTACAATAACGGCTATTTGCCAGGGGCCAATGGCCAGAAAAGGTATTGCTATGATCATTGCATTATTTTATAAGGTAAACAAAGGTAGTAAAAATCTTAATAGACTTATTGGATATCAAACGTTAAGATTATGGTTTAATTGCACGGCATTAGCTGTCGTAACAAATTTGGTATGAAAATTATACAAACGATTCTACCTTAAGGCAAATTTATGATTCTTCTGTGCTGATATTCAATTCGAAATGTATCTTTGTGTGCAATGGAGAAAAAAGGTAAAAAACGCAAAGAAATAAAGCGGAAGTTACTTCATAAGTACCGCCTCGTAATCCTAAATGAAAGCACATTTGAAGAAAAAATATCCTTCAAATTAAGTCGGCTTAACGTTTTTATTACCGGGACCTTATTTATCATTGTCCTAATCGGACTAACAACGCTACTTATTGCCTTTACACCACTGCGTGAATATATTCCGGGTTATTCTTCAACGCGACTCAAAAAACAAGCGACCGAGCTCACCTATAAAACAGATTCCCTGGTCAATGTTCTCAGTTATACCAATCGGTATTTGGAAAACATCCGAATGGTGCTAAGAGGAGATGTTGAAAACAATGAAATGAACAGGGATTCTTTGTTTGAACAGTTTAAAATTGACCCATCAACGATTGATCTTTCCCCCATAAAGGAAGATTCTATCCTCAGGGCGCAAGTAGCCCTTGAAGACAAGTACAATTTGTTTCAAAGAAATATCAGTAGCGGAAACCTCGTCTTGTTCTCACCTGTTTCCGGCGTAGTTTCTGAGGGCTACAATGCCGAAAAGAAACACTTTGCAGTTGATATAGTTGCAGAAAAGGATGCCCCGGTCAAAGCTGTGGCCAACGGCACGGTTATTTTTTCAGAATGGACGATCGGAACGGGCTATGTGATCATTATGGAGCATGAAGAAGGACTACTTTCGGTATATAAGCATAACGGATCTCTGAACAAGGAGCAGGGTGAAATTGTCCGGGCGGGAGAGGTGATTGCTTCAGTTGGAAATACCGGGGAATTTACAACCGGCCCCCATTTGCATTTCGAGCTTTGGAATAATGGCAATCCCGTAAATCCTTCAGATTACATAGATTTCAATTGAGGAGCATGTCTTTAAAATCAGTCGCCGCCAGGATTTTCGCCGGAATTATTTTTAAAAGAACCCAAAAATGGGTTGAAAACCCGATAAAGACCCAGAAAAAGGTATTCAATGACCTTATCAAAGAAGCAAAGAAAACGAAGTTCGGATTAGATCACGAATTTGAAACGATCCGAAACCATTCCGACTTTGTACAAAAGGTGCCAATCAGGGATTACGAGGCTCTAAAGGGGTATGTGGAACAAGTAGTGGCCGGGCAGGAAGATATTCTATGGCCGGGGAAACCAACGTACTTTGCCAAAACAAGTGGAACTACTTCAGGAGCTAAATTTATACCTATCACTAAAGCCTCTATTGAGCA
>JABDQK010000315.1 GCA_013042255.1 Flavobacteriaceae bacterium
GCCTCAGGCCGATATCCGGGCGGTTTCTTTAAAAGAGAAGCCCGACCCAGCGATGGAGAAGTTCTTACCATGCGCTTAGTAGACCGGGTATTAAGACCCTTATTTCCTAAAGACTACCATGCGGAAACGCAGGTAATGATTCAGCTGATGTCTCATGATGATGACGTTATGCCCGACGCTATGGCCGGATTGGCCGCTTCGGCAGCAATTCAGTTATCCGACTTTCCCTTTGAATGCGCTATCTCAGAAGTACGCGTAGGAAGAGTTGACGGAAAATTTATTATCAACCCAACCCGTGCACAGCTCGAGGAATCCGATTTAGAAATGGTCATCGGAGCTTCAGAAGACTCTGTGATGATGGTTGAAGGTGAAATGGGAGAAATCTCCGAAGAGGAAATGGTTGAGGCCATTAAATTTGCGCATGAAGCGATAAAGGAACAAGTGGCCGCTCAGAAGCGACTTGCCGACGCTTTTGGCAGGAAAGAAGTAAGAGAATACGATCAGGAAGACGAAGACGAAGTTCTGGCTAAGAAAATCCATGATATGGCTTATGACAAAGTATATGCCATCGCCAAAGCAGGTTCTGCTAAACACGAACGAAGTACTGCATTCTCTGAGATTAAAGAAGAGATAAAATCATCCTTTTCCGAGGAAGAACAGGAGGAAAAAGGTGATCTGATCAAAAAATACTATTACAAAGCAGAAAAAGCAGCCGTCAGGGATCTTACCCTTAACGAGGGACTTCGATTAGACGGACGTAAGACGGATGAAATCAGGCCTATTTGGTGTGAAGTGGATTACCTGCCTTCAACTCATGGTTCTGCCATTTTCACACGAGGTGAAACTCAGGCTTTGGCTACTGTGACCCTCGGAACTTCAAGAGAGGCGAATCAAATTGATATGCCCTCCTACGAAGGCGAAGAAACATTCTACCTCCATTACAACTTCCCGCCTTTCTCTACAGGAGAAGCGAGGCCAATCAGAGGTACCTCAAGAAGGGAAGTAGGACATGGTAACCTCGCACAACGTGCACTAAAGAGGATGATCCCTCTGGATTGTCCTTATACTGTACGTGTAGTTTCTGAGGTGTTGGAAAGTAACGGTTCGTCTTCTATGGCTACTGTTTGTTCCGGGACCATGGCACTTATGGATGCCGGGGTACAGTTGAAAAAACCAGTATCGGGAATCGCCATGGGGCTGATAACTGATACGGAGTCTGGAAAATACGCAGTACTGTCTGATATTCTGGGAGACGAGGATCACCTGGGAGACATGGACTTTAAAGTAACCGGAACTGAGGATGGCATTACCGCATGTCAGATGGACATAAAGGTAAAAGGTCTTTCTTACGAGATTCTCGTAAAGGCATTAAAACAAGCCAGGGATGGAAGGTTACATATCCTGTCTAAATTAACTGAGACTATCGCATCGCCTAACAGCGATGTAAAAGCCCACGCGCCAAAAATGGTTACCGCTACTATTCCTGGAGAATATATCGGTGCTTTGATCGGACCCGGAGGAAAAGTGATTCAGGAATTACAGAAAAGTACAGGTACTACCATTGTAATTAATGAAGATCCCGTTACTGAAGAAGGGTTAGTTGAGATCCTGGGAACTGACCAGGCAGGAATAGATGCTGTTTTAGCAAAAATCGATTCTATAACGTTTAAACCGAAAGTAGGTAGCGTTTACGAGGTTAAAGTAATCAAAATGCTCGATTTCGGGGCTGTGGTAGAATATGCAGAAGCTCCGGGGAACGAAGTCCTTTTACATGTATCAGAACTGGCATGGGAACGGACAGAAAACGTTTCTGATGTGGTTAATATGGGCGATGTTTTTGACATTAAATACATCGGTATAGATCCGCGTACCAAAAAAGATAAGGTTTCCAGGAAAGCTTTACTTCCAAAACCTGAAGGTTACGTAGAGAGACCTCCAAGAAATGACAGGAGAGATCGTGGTGACCGAAATGACAGGGGGCAAAGAAGACCCTCAAGACAGCGAAGAGACTAAATTTTCGCCCTAATAAGCTCAAACCCCGGCATTTTGTCGGGGTTTTTTGATTTTTTTAACATTTTATTGAAAATTTCCTTACCTAATTGTAACATTCTCTCTTTTTATACGTATAAGTATATGCAGTACATGCATTTAACCCTAAATTGAAAGGAACCTATTAGATGAGACAGTTAAAGATTACAAAACAGGTGACCAACCGTGAAACGGCCTCACTTGACAAATACTTACAGGAAATTGGTAAGGTAGATTTGATCACGGCTGATGAAGAAGTGGAGTTGGCACAACGTATCAAGGCAGGCGATCAAACCGCCCTTGAGAAACTGACCAAGGCCAACCTCAGGTTTGTCGTTTCTGTGGCAAAACAATACCAGAACCAGGGTCTTACCCTCCCTGATTTGATAAACGAGGGGAACCTGGGACTGATCAAAGCAGCACAACGATTTGACGAAACCCGTGGGTTTAAATTTATTTCCTACGCCGTTTGGTGGATTCGCCAGTCGATCCTTCAGGCTCTGGCTGAACAATCGCGGATTGTACGCCTTCCTTTGAATAAGATCGGCTCTATCAATAAGATTAATAAAACTTTCGCATTTCTGGAGCAGGCACACGAAAGAATGCCATCTGCTGAAGAAATTGCAAAGGAACTCGATATGACCGTGGAAGATGTAAAGCAGTCCCTGAAGAATTCAGGAAGGCATGTCTCCATGGATGCTCCTCTGATTGACGGGGAAGATTCTAACCTCTACGATGTATTGCGCAGCGGAGAGTCGCCAAATCCTGATAAGGATCTATTGCATGAATCCCTGAGAACGGAAATCGAAAGAGCTCTGGAAACACTAACGCCTAGAGAAGCTGATGTTATCAGACTATACTTTGGCCTTGCAGGGCAACATTCAATGACCCTCGAGGAGATTGGCGAGACTTTTGATCTCACCAGGGAACGTGTCAGACAGATCAAAGAAAAGGCAATTCGAAGGTTGAAACACACCTCCAGAAGTAAGATACTGAAGACCTACCTGGGGTAATATTCCCCGGGCGCAAGAACACGGATGTCCTGTCCTTAAATTGGAATACTGGAGATTTTAGTGTATTTTGCAGAAGATAACAACAGTGTATCATGACTGTTCGTTTTTTGATTGATGAATAAACTCCGGCTGATTACCGGAGTTTTTCATTTCATA
>JABDQK010000317.1 GCA_013042255.1 Flavobacteriaceae bacterium
TAAAATCCTGTACTTTTTACCTGATCCAACAATTTTTTGGGAAGTTGCTTTAGTGGGTCTCCCGGAGGACACTTTCATGTCTGATTCCAGGGGGATTCTGAGATCGAGATCAAAGGAGAAAACCGAACCTTTTCCAGCTACAGAGTTCAGTTGCACCTCACTTTCCATCAGGGAAAGTAAGCCTTTGACCAAGGCGAGTCCGAGACCGGTTCCCTGTTCCTTTCCGGGAGATGTGAGTTGCGAAAATGTTTCGAATATAAGCTCGTGTTTGTCTTCGGGAATGCCTCTTCCGGTATCTGAGATTGAAAAGTGAAGATTCGCTTTTCTCGCATATTGTTGATTAAAACTAACTTCCAGTGATACTGAGCCTTCATCGGTGTACTTTACAGCATTATCAAGAAGATTGGTCAGAATTTGGAACAAGCGCTTTCTGTCTCCTTCTACCCACTTTGGCACACGTTGGTCCTGAGTAAGGGTGAAGCTCAGTCCTTTTGCCTTCGCCTTTGTTTTGTACGTAAAAGAAAGCAACTCCAGCATTTTACCGAGATCAAAAATGGCCGCTCTGATTTCAAGCTTTCCTGAAGCAATCATACTCAGGCTTAGCGTATCTTCTAGTAGAAGTTTTAAATGCGTCTGTGAGTCACGCAAAACTTCCACCATTTGTTGTTGTTCATTAGACAGCGAGGTATCTCCAAGTATCTGGGTGATGGCCATACTACTCATGAGTGGATTCCGGAGTTCGTGACTGAAATTCTGTATAAACAGGTTTTTAAAGCGTTCGCGTTCTTCCAGTTCTGCATTTTTAATAAGGATAAGCTCTTCATTGATAATCGACTCATTCCTTGCCTGTGCTACCTCCTGATAACTGTTGTAATGGGTGGTCAGATCCTGGATCAGGATCATACTGCCGTGTTCCAGCCTGGTAACTTTCATGTCAGTGATGAATTCCTGTGCCTCTGCAGAAAGATGTATACAATAAAAATGATGTTCTTTTTCCGGTAGGGATTTCAGACTTTCCAGGCTTTCAAAAAAGGGGTAGCGGTTGGAGAGAAGATCACCTTTTTCAATGGGGAGGAAAGACCGATTACATTCTTGAATTACTCCATCGGCATCGAGAACGATAAGCTGGAAGTTGGCTTTGAAATATTCTTTTTGATACTGATCAGGTTTCATTGTTCAAGAGGGTTGCAAGGGAGATAAAGGCGTCTTCCACTGTATCACCCGTTTTTGCACTTGTTAGAAAATCGTAAGTGATCTCATAGCTATCCAACAAGGTGTCTACCTCATCTTCCTGAATAAGATCCTTCTTATTGCCAATAACGAGCAGGGGTCGTTGAGGAATTTTTTTAGCAACGATCTCAAGGTCTCTGTTCAGATGCTGGAAGGTAGAAGGCCTGCTGATATCAAATACAAAAATTACCCCGTGGGTACCCAGGAGGTAAGCATCCCTGATCTGCTCAAGCGTATCTGTCCCTTCCAGGTCCCATAAGATCATCGAGATGGAATCATCGGCTGATAACTCAATAACTTTCTTGGTGATATGAACTCCAATGGTCACTTTGTATTTATCAGAAAACTGGTCGGAGACAAATCTGCGGATGAGGGAGGTTTTGCCGACTCCGAAATGCCCCAGGATAACTACTTTTTTAGATTTTTGCATTGCCGAAGCTTGCTTCCAGTTCTTTCTCTAATAGATCTTTATCTATGGTACGTACAGCCTTACCTTCCTTTTTCTGTTCCTTTGACTTAAAGACAAGGTCGAGATTCATGGCCATAAAATTGTAGTAAAAATTAAAGATGATGTCCTGGAGTTTGTTCTTGGAAGTAAGGTGGTAATCTCCGGAGATCACAACGGCGACATAGTGGGTTACAAAGCTTTGCAGGTGAATGTTATACAATTCGTACTGGATGAGTTCGAGGTTTTGATTTTTCTTCTGAAAAGCATCTTCCACAAAACTTTTGATGGCAGTGAGCATTCCCGAAATCATTTCTTCGTCAATGGAATTGGTAACAGAATAACTGGCTTTTAATATTCCGGTATCCCGTTCAATCAGTAGTACCTGTTCAATAGTTGCGGAAGAAAGCTCGCGCATAAGGAGCTGTTCTTCTGTAGGGCCTCCGAACCAGGAACGCATTTTTCGTTTAAAGCGTTTGATAAAACCAAGTTGATTGTCAATTTTCTCTGAAAGGATCTTTATTTCCTGAGCCACATATTTCTTGACCATCTTTCCCAGAACAGGATATAGGGCATCCACTACCTCATCCTTGTGGTTTTTGATCTCCTTTTTTAACGTGGCTGTTATTGTAGGTCCAAGGGTATCAGGGATACTTTTGGTAAAAGCATTGATCTTTTCATCTACCAGGGGGTCAACCCGGGCAGCAAGTTCTTTCTGGTCATTGACGATAAGCTCTACCAACTCTATCCTTTTGGCTATATCCTGTACAGCTCCCCTGTCGTCGGGGAAGAGGATATCCTTTAGGATCTCAAGTTTGGCCTGCTCATCCATGTTAGTGACCATGTGAAACTTTTTATTTTTTCTGAATTTTTTCTCCTAACTCGATAAGCAGATCTCCCAGTTCTTTTTTCTGGATCTGGTCCTTTTCGATGTCTTCAAAACGCGACTCTAACTTATCTTCGAGTTCGGTAATCCGGATGTTGATATCGGTAGAAACATCGTCTATGGACATCCGCAGGTCAGTCCTTACGGCTTCAATTAGGTCTTCCAGTTGTTTTTTCTTGCTGAGGATATCCTTTTTGAGAAGTTCGAATTCGGATTCGTAGGCCTGTATGTTTTCCCCGAAAATGAGGTTTTTGATCAGTTCTAATTTGGATGCCGATTCCAGATCCTTTTTTTTGTTATCGCCCAGGGTAGAAAATTCCTCGTTGGTCATATGGGTTGTGTATTTAGTATAACTATCAGCCTTTCAGATAAATAAAAAGTCACAAAAAACGAAAGGGCCTCAAATATAAAAAAATAACGGGGACCTTGCCAGTAAAAGGGGCAATAGCTACTTTTAAAGGACAAAATGAAGAATTTGAACCATGGGTAAGGGTTTAATGATAATGCTGGTCGTATTTCTCATCATAGCAATTATTGGATGGGTTCTAAATGTATTTAGCAAAGTTCCGGAGGAAAAGAAAAAGAAATACCGAAAGTATTTACTTGTATTTTACGGTATCATCCTGATCATGCAGGGTGCAGTGGCCATCTATGACCAGGCTCAATTTAAGTGGTTGGCGTTCTTACAGTTGGTATTGGGAATTGTATTAATAGGAGCCGTCACCCTGAGAAAGCAAGAACTGAAATTTTAACCCTGGAGCCAGGCCATTTATTCCTCCAGACTAAACAAATCTTCAACACTGCATTTAAATATCCTCGCTAATTTAAGTCCGAGTTCCAGAGATGGAAAATATTTATTGTTTTCGATGGCATTGATCGTCTGTCTGGAAACGCCCAGGCGTTGTGCCACATCTTCCTGTGTCATCTCATGGGTTACCCTTTGAATCTTGATAGTGTTCTTCATAATTACGATTTGTAGTGTTTATAGAGGGAAAACCGCAACTTCAGATTAAAGAATAGGATGATGGTAAACAAATTAAAGATCAGCACGTTAAAATACATGATGTCATAGATCAGTAAGGTGGCAAGAATTACTACGGTATAATTTACATAGAGCGACCATATCAGGGAGTCGAGGCGCAGTTTACTGATGAGTTCATCTTCGATTTTTTCCCTGCTGAAACTGTGTATTATTCCCGATATGATGACAAGAACTGTAAAGAGCTCATCCAGGATACTATTTTTCATCCAACCATTGCCGCTGCTGAACATACTGTCTGTTCCGAACAGGTCGGGAACGGAAACTACAAGAACTTCATCAAAACCGTCTGTGATCCAGAGGTAAAAACCGATTATCAGGGCGAGGTAAAATATCCAGCCGGAGATTACTTTTAATCGATAAGGAAAAAGATAATTTTTCATGATTACTGGGATTAGTTAAAGCAAATGTATAAAAAATATTACATAATGTAAAATATATTATACAAAAAGTAAAAATAAACATACATAGTCTTTTTAATTTTTGAAAGAATTAGATATTGAGCTTTAGATCTCATGCCATTACAAGTGAACTTGGAAATGGACTTTCAGGCTATTGAGTTTTGGTTGTAGTGT
>JABDQK010000318.1 GCA_013042255.1 Flavobacteriaceae bacterium
GATATAGAGCAGATAAAGGAATTGATCAGGGAGGTGCCGGACGGTTTTTACGTGATCTCCGGAGACGATATTACAGCGCTTCCCACTGTAATTGAAGGTGGTATAGGGGTGATCTCCGTGCTCGGACAGGGAATGCCATCGGAGATGTCGAAAATGATCAGATACGGCCTAAATGGCGAGTATGACAAGGCATATCAATTACATAACGCATTGTCACCGGGGATGGGTCTTATTTTTGAAGAAGGGAACCCGGCAGGTATTAAAGCGATCTTTGAAAGCCTTGGGATTTCGACAGCCTCAGTGCGACTTCCCCTAGTTGAAGCTTCCCCCGAGCTTAAATCCAAAATTGCTGCTTTCGTCCAATCATTTGCTATTCCAATTTAAATCAGATTCGTTAAAAGTTCCTCAAAACCTGCTATTTAGACCGGGATTCGGTTTATGTTTGTGATGAAGAATTAGTTTTATATTCCAACTGGAATCCGTAATTTTGCAAAATGTTTTTTAAGCTCCGTAGTATTTTACCCCTTGCCATGATAGCTATGCTAGCCATCTCCTGTAATGAGTATCAGAAAGTACTCAAGAATGAAGATGTAAAGGCAAAGTATGACCTTGCGGAAAAATATTACGAGGAAAAAGATTACAAGCGGGCCAATCGCCTGTTTGAACAGATCGCACCTAAATACGTTGGGAAACCACAGGGAGAACGAGTGTTGTTCTTTCTTGCTGATACCTACTTTCAGATTAAGAATTACAATTTTGCCGGTTATCAGTTTGAAAGATTTTTGAAGTCGTATCCCAAAAGTGACAAGGCGGCCGAAGCTTCATTTCTGGGGGCTAAAAGCTATTATATGTTGTCTCCCCGCTATTCTCTGGACCAGACAGATACAGATAAAGCCCTTGTGAAACTGCAAAATTTTATTAATTCTTATCCTGAGTCAGAGTTTATGCCTGAGGCGAATACCATGGCAAAGGAACTTACTACCAAAAAGGAAAAGAAAGCATTTGAGATAGCCAAGCAATTTACAAAACTTGGAAACTCATATATACTTGATTACAGCATCTCAGCGGTTGCAGCTCTCGATAATTTTGTTTCAGATTACCCCGGTACAATTTTCAGGGAAGAAGCATTTTACCTTAAATTAGTGGCCACGGCAAATCTTGCTTTGAACAGTACTGAGAATAGAAAACAAGAACGGCTGGAAACAGCGGAAACCGCCTACAATAATTTATTGAAGTATTATCCACAGACCAGTTTTCTCAAAAAGGCGGATGATTTGTATGAGAAAATTAATGAACAACTATCAGAATATAAAGCTCAAGAAATTACATCGAAATGAATATGAATGACTTAAAAAACACCAAAGCTCCTGTTTCTACGGTTACCATCAACAGAAATGAATTTGATGAAAAAACCGATAACATTTACGAAGCGATTTCCATCACGGCAAAACGAGCTATTCAGATTAATTCTGAGATCAAAAAAGAATTACTCGAAAAGTTAGAGGAGTTTGCTACCTATAGTGATAGTTTAGAGGAGGTTTTCGAAAACAAGGAACAAATAGAAGTTTCCAAGTTCTATGAAAAATTACCTAAACCACATGCCATGGCCATCACGGAATGGTTGGAAGACAAAATTTACCACAGAAATACGGAGAAAGACGATCAGTAGATGTTAGAAGGCAAAAAGGTCCTTTTGGGAATTACCGGAGGTATTGCCGCCTACAAAACTGCATTTCTTGTCAGATTACTTATTAAAGCCGGCGCTGAAGTTAAAGTCATTTTAACTGAAAGCGCCGCTTCATTTGTTACTCCCCTCACTCTGGCTACATTGTCTAAAAATCCGGTTCATCTCGATTTTATTAAAGAAGATGAAGGAACGGTTAACTGGGACAACCATGTAGAACTGGGATTATGGGCCGACCTGATGCTTATAGCTCCTGCTACAGCAAACACTCTTTCTAAAATGGCCAACGGAGTTTGTGACAACCTCTTAATGGCGACCTACCTCTCTGCAAAATGCCCTGTGTATTTTGCGCCAGCCATGGATCTGGACATGTACCGGCATCCTTCCACCAAAGCGAGTATTGAAAAATTGGAATCTTTCGGAAATATTTTGATCCCCGTGGCAAGTGGGGAATTGGCCAGTGGCCTGGAAGGGGAAGGCCGAATGGAAGAACCTGAAAAAATCATCGAGCTCGTTCAAAAACATATGCGTAAAGGTCTGCCTCTGGAAGGCAAAAAGGTCCTTATCACAGCGGGGCCCACTTATGAAGCCATTGATCCCGTTCGTTATATAGGCAACCATTCTACAGGACTGATGGGGGTTGAACTCGCAAGGAAGGCGGCGGCTCTGGGAGCTGAGGTGAACCTCGTACTGGGACCTTCATCTCTGGAGATAAATAATCCAATCATTACTTTGCATAGAGTAACAAGCGCCGACGAGATGTACAAGGCAGTAATCGGAGTTTACGAAAAGTCTGATGTCGTCATTGCGGCTGCCGCTGTAGCCGACTACAAGCCAAGGACGCCTTCCCAGGAGAAGATCAAGAAAAAATCGGACGTGCTCACCCTTGAGCTAGTAAAGAATCAGGATATTCTCTATACTCTTGGGAAGTCTAAAAAAAGTCAGTACCTCGTCGGCTTTGCACTGGAAACGGAAAATGAATTGTCAAATGCACTTACGAAGCTTAAGAAAAAGAATCTGGATGCTATTGTGCTTAACTCACTAAAGGATAAAGGAGCTGGTTTCGGAGGAGTGACCAACAAAGTCACCTTTATAGACAAGAATTCCTCAATAAAATCGTTTGATGTAAAGACCAAAGCAGAAGTGGCTGCGGATATTTGGAAAGAAATTATTGATCGCCTTCATGCGTAGTATTGTTATTCTTGTTGTATTGTTCTTAAGTTCCCTGAATATAGGAGCTCAGGAACTCAATTGTGTAGTCACGGTAAATTCAGATCAGGTGGGTCAGACCAACCAGCAGATCTTTCGTACTCTGGAACGCTCCCTGAATGATTTTGTCAACAGGAATAAATGGACCAACAGGGTTTACAAAGAAAATGAGAGAGTAAATGCCAGGATGTTTATCACTGTAACGAAATTCGAATCAAACAGGTTTGAAGCCAACATTCAGATTCAATCTTCGAGACCAGTGTTTAACACTACTTACGAAAGCCCAGTGTTTAACTATAAAGACAACCAGTTCAATTTTGAGTATATCGAATTTCAGCCCCTGATCTACAACCCCAATGTATTTAATTCGAACCTTGTAGGAGTGATTGCTTATTACGTTTATATTGTCCTGGGGCTCGATGCGGACACCTATGCCCTAGAAGGAGGCACAGAATATTTTAAGGAAGCTCAAAAAATTGTAACACAGGCTCAGGGGAGTAATTTTTCCGGCTGGAACCAGTCGGCCACCGATAACCGTACACGCTTTGTTCTTGTCGACAATCTCCTGTCAAATACGTTCAGGGAATATCGTATTGCCATGTATAATTATCACCGCAAGGGGCTCGATATTCTTGGAGATAACAATAGTACGGGGAAGCAGGTCATTTCCGGTTCGATGCGGTTGTTTGAAACACTGATTCAGCGTAGGCCCAATGCTTTTCTGATTCAGACTTTTTTCGATGCAAAGTCGGAAGAGATCCTCAATATTTTTTCAGATGGACCTAAGGTAGATATTGTAGCCCTCAAAACCAGCCTTAATAAAGTCGCACCCTTCTATTCCTCTACCTGGAATCAAATAAAATATTGAGAACCCTCATTTTTTCATAGCACATATTCGGTTATCTTTACCGTAGATTTAATACCGAAGACATTGCTGACCCATCTCACTATAAAAAATTACGCTCTTATCGATGATCTGTCGGTTGACTTTGATCGCGGTTTTAGTACGATCACGGGCGAAACTGGGGCGGGGAAATCTATTTTTTTGGGAGGTTTATCATTGGTATTGGGAAAAAGGGCCGACCTCAGCACCCTGAGGAATAAAGAGCAAAAGTGTACTATCGAAGCAGAATTTCAGATCGAACAATACAATTTAAAATCCCTTTTTCAAAAGCACGACCTCGAATACGATCCATTAACTATCTTGAGGCGGGAGATACAGCCAAGCGGTAAATCAAGGGCTTTTATCAATGATTCTCCGGTTACCCTTGACATCCTTTCAGCCCTTGGGCAGCGCCTTATCGATATTCATTCACAGCACCAAACTCTTGAACTGACAGAAAATGAATTTCAGTTAAAAGTGATCGATGCCTTAGCGGATAATAAAGAGCTACTTGCAGAGTACAGTGCCGGCTTATCAACATATCATTCAGCAAAAAGAAAGCTTGAAGCCTTAGTACAAATGCAGGCTGAGGCAGAAAAGGAGCAGGATTATAACAATTTCCTTTTTAATGAGTTGGCTAATGCGCCTTTGCAAAGCGGAATACTTGAAGAATTGGAATCGACCTATGAAGAACTCAGCAATGTTGAAAGTATCCTTGAGCAATTGTCAGGCGGCCATCAGATACTCACCCACGAGGAAATTGGTGTTCAGACATCATTAACAAGCCTCAGGGGTAGTATAGCGAAACTGGAAAGCTATGGCGCAGCGTACTCCGAACTATCACAAAGAATACAGTCTGTATTCCTGGAAATAGACGACATAGTTGCAGAAATAGAATCCCTCCAGGATAAGGTAGTCCCCAATCCCGGTTTACTTGAGGAGGTGAATGAGAAACTTCAGCTGTTGTATTCATTACAAAAGAAGCACAGTGTATCTTCTGTTGAAGAACTTTTGAAAATCAAAGAGGAACTGGAAGCGAAGATTACTCAGACTGAAAACCTGGAAGCGGATATAACAGTACAGCAGAAACTATTGGAGAACACGGAAAGGGAATTGGAAGGGCATTCGAAGCAACTTAATGAGAGACGGAATTTGATTGTCCCTGAATTAAAGGAAAAGCTGGAAACCGCCCTGAAAGATTTGGGTATGCCCAATGCCAGTTTCAAAATAGCTTTGGAGGAGGTCAGCGAATTTACAAATACCGGGAAAGACCAGCTTATTTTTGAATTCTCAGCCAACAGGGGAGGGGATTATGGTTCCCTAAAAAAGAATGCTTCAGGAGGGGAACTTTCAAGGATTATGCTGATCATCAAATCCATTCTCGCTCAATACGAACAATTGCCGACTATAATGTTTGATGAGATAGATACCGGCGTATCGGGTGAAATATCGAACAAAATGGGGGCGATCATGCAAAAAATGTCTGCAAAAATGCAGGTTTTTTCCATCACTCATTTACCTCAGGTAGCCTCCAAGGGGGATCACCATTACAAAGTATTTAAAGAAGATGACGGGAGGCAGACAAGTACGAGAATGGTTAAACTGGATGCCGAAGACCGGGTTGTGGAGTTGGCTGAGATGCTGGGAGGCAAGGCATTGTCAGACTCAGCGATGGCCCACGCTAAACAGCTACTTAATTAAGAATAAATTAAATATATTTAGAAGAATAAACCTAAGATAACTACTATGGGATACAACTTACTCAAAGGAAAAAAAGGGATCATTTTTGGAGCACTGGATGAGAATTCCATCGCCTGGAAAACAGCGGAAAGGGTGCACGAGGAAGGTGGCAGTTTTGTACTGACCAATGCCCCGATTGCCATGAGAATGGGACAAATCAATGAACTGGCAAAAAAGACCAATTCTGAGATCATACCTGCCGATGCAACCAATGAAGAGGATCTGGCTAATCTGGTAGCAAAATCAACAGAGATTTTAGGTGGGAAACTCGATTTTGTCCTACATTCAATTGGTATGTCAGTCAATGTTCGAAAAGGCCGACAATACACGGATGAAAAATATGACTTTACTACAAAGGGCTGGGACGTATCCGCTTTGTCTTTTCACAAGGTGATGCAAAGCTTATACCAGGCTGATGCCATGAATGAATGGGGTAGTATTGTGGCTCTAACTTATATGGCAGCACAACGCACCTTCCCGGATTATAATGATATGGCTGATAATAAAGCCTATTTGGAATCCGTGGCACGTAGTTTTGGCTATTTCTTCGGTAAGGAAAAGAAAGTAAGGGTAAATACCATTTCTCAATCTCCGACCCCAACAACAGCAGGGCAGGGAGTAAAAGGATTTGACGGTTTTATCGCCTATGCTGAGAAAATGTCTCCCCTGGGGAACGCTTCGGCTCTTGATTGTGCCAATTATACTATTTCCTTGTTTTCTGATCTTACCAGGAAGGTAACCATGCAAAATCTCTTCCATGACGGCGGATTTTCTATGACAGGGGTGAGTCAGGAGGTAATTGAAAAATTCACTGATCAGGATTGATAATACAGACTACAGCAAAACAGGGCCATCCCGGAACAGGATGGCCTTTCTTTTAAAAATTTCCGATGGAACCCATTTTCTCACTGATCATTCCGGTTTATAACAGACCCGAAGAAAT
>JABDQK010000319.1 GCA_013042255.1 Flavobacteriaceae bacterium
TGGACACGCTGCTGGCTCTTCACCATAGCATTTCTGACTTTTTCATCACTGATTTGTTCAGACTGTAAGGTGAGCAGACTCGAAACGATCTCTAAATTATTTTTAACCCTGTGATGTATTTCTTTCAGCAGGAATTCTTTTTCCTCATTCTGGAGCTGTAGCATTTCATTGTTCCTCTTGTTTCTTCTCACTGATTTAAAAATTAAAAGAAGATAGAGGAAGAGCAGAAGGATCACGATCATCCCCAAAGTCTGAATTACGCGTTGCTTCTTTAACTGAATTCCCTGAAGCTGTATCGTACTTTCTTTTTCTGCTACCTCCAATTCGGTTTGAATTTGAGACATGCGTTCGGCCGCTTCATCAGTAAAAACTTCTTTCTGCAACTGATCATATACTTCGAAGGCATGGTAGGCATCCTTGTAATTGCGGCTACCTGCATACGCCCTTCCCAGGTTTTGGTAAGCTTCACTGAGGAAAAAAGCATCACTGAAATCCTCAGTCGCAATTTTAATGCTGGTTTCAAGGCTGGAAATTGCTGATAGGAATTTCCCCTGAAGATTTTGCAATTTTCCGAGGGAAAGCCAGGAGCGCATCAGCATAAAATTATTGTTAAGGCGTTCACTGTACTGAATTGCGTTGAGTGCCGCGGTTTCTGCCTCGGCATAGCGAAACGAGCCACCATAGAGTTCGGCCAGGGAAATATAAATGTCGCTCAGGTTATTGTAGAATCCATAACGCTCCCCTATGGAGATAGCGTGATTATAATATTTTAAGGCATTGTCTAGATCTTCCAATGCCAGATATTGGTTTCCAACCACATAGAGTGTAAAATCGTAATCGAGATCGTTCATTCCATAGGCTTCAAAAAGACGAAGGGCCTGCAGGCCTTGCTCCAGCCCCTTATCGTATTTTTCCTGTTTCCAGAACAAGTTACTCAGGTCGCTGTACGCCAGTGCCTGTGCGTGAAGATCATTGAATTGTTCTCCGAGACGCAGTGATCGCATAGCGTATTCAGCTGCAGTGGTAAGGTCGCCTTCCCGCTCATAAACATAGCCGAGCTGGGTATAGAGAAAGGGAAGTTCTTTCTGGTCGACAACTCCGATTGCCTGTCCGAGTACAATTCTGGCACTGTCTAGTTTTTCATCCCGCAAGAGGATTGCCCCCTGGGTGATCTGAAATCGTCCCACCCATTCATCCCGCCCTCTGGCAAGAGCCTCCTTTAATCCCATTTGGGTAAACTCATAGGCTTTTACGAGATCGCGTGTATGCCAGTAGTAAGCGAGATCATTTAAAATAGTAAACCTGAGAGAATCGTTAGGTGCACTTTTATACCCAAGCTCAAGTGTATTGAGGTAGGACGAACCAAAATTATCGGTCTGTCGGAAGACCTGTTTGTAGGAATTTTCTTTGCTGAAGTCAATAATCTGGGACATAGCCTGCTGTCCGCTTATAATTGTGAAGAGGCCGGTACAAACAACTCTGATCCAAAGTGTTCTCATTTCTAAATCTGGCTCACTGAGGGGAAATGAGGCTATGAAAGATACAAAATATTCCATTAGCATCCGGAGGATAAAAAAAGGTAGTTGTTCGGACACTCGTTGTGGGTATTCGTCCGCAGGACCTCCGATTGTTACATTAAATTGATTTTATTAAATCCTGATTTGGCGATAAGCAGCTGATCTGAAATGCTAATCAAAAAGAATGAAACGTGCTACCCCATTTATACTCCTGTTGGCAATAGTGCTATTTGGTTGTCAAACCGTTGAAAAAAAAGGGCCTGAAAGCACTTCTAATGTTCAGAAGGTGGTTATCACCTATGTCGATTCGTGCTGGAATACGGGAGATTTTTCGGCATTAGACAGGATTGTAGGTAAAGGGTTTGTCAGGAATCTGAATGGACTGGAAGTGGCTAATGGACCCATGGAGCTCGAGGCTTACATCCAGAATTATATAAGGGCGTTTCCCAACCTCCGAATCACTGTCAATAAATTAATTGAAAAAGATGATGATGTAATTCTTGAATGGTCGTTCAGTGGCACTAATACCGGGGAATTTGCAGAATTTATCGCTACGGGAAAAAAAGCAATTGTAAACGGAGTAACGCTAATCACCTTTGATTCGGAAGGAAAAATGATCCAGGAAAACACTTATTACAATGAACTGTATTTGCTACAGCAATTGGGTTTCACTTTAAATCCGCCTAATTTAAAATAAGAATAATCAATAGTAATCTATAGCTAAACCTAATCTAAACAATCATGAAAACAAAATTCAAAGATTTATTAATTATCGTCTTACTGAGCTTTTTACCCTTCTCCCTATTAGCGCAGGAATCTAAAACGACACAGTCTTTCTGGGTCCACGAAGATGTGGTGAAACCGGGAATGATTGCCGAATATGAGGCAACCTGTAAAGAATTGGTCAGCAATATGAAAAAACACAGTGTTGAGGAAGTTGCCTTTATTGTGACCAATACAGCTGACAATCGCTATCTGTATGTGAGTCCGGTTGAGAATATGGCTGACCTCGATAAGCCTGTTTTTGCGACCCTTTCAGAAAAAATGGGGAAGGAAGCCATGGGCGCCCTTTTCAACAGAATGGACAAGTGCTACGATGTAGAACACGATTACATCATCACTTTAGACATGAATCTTTCTTATCAACCGGGTGGAATTAATCAAACACCTGAAGGGGAAGATTACCGCAAATTCCACTATCTCTATGTCACCCCGGCCAACCGCGCCAAGGTGAAGGAGAAAATGATGGCGGTTAAAGATATGTTTGCCAGTAAAGGGTCTAAAATGCATTATCGTGTTTATCGCAGTGGATTCGGAACCAGGGGTGAGTTCTATATGGTGGCCGTAGCTGCGAAAGACGAAGTAGATTATGCACAGAAAGCCGTGGCAAACGACCAGCTAATTGGGGAAGATGGTAACAAAGTCATGTGGGATCTCTTTGCCGACCTCCTGAGTTATGAAGAATATACAGGAAGAATGAGACCCGATATGGCATATAGCCCAATGAATTAAGGCAGCGCAAACTCTCAACTATCCAACCTTGCTGAAAGACCCGAAGTTATTCGGGTCTTTCTTCGTTGTGAAGCTAGTTAAAAACTCCTAACTTACGGGACAACCTTTAATTTCAATATAGTATGTTACGAAGTAAATTCTGGCAGGCACTTTTCGCAATAGGCCCAATTGCCATGCTCTTCCTGGGTATGATTGCATATTTTATCTTCCTCTTTTTCATCTTTAACAATATGGATGATTTCAATCACAGTTCAGGCAACTACTCCGCGTCCTTGATTTTGGGGAACCTCAGTGTATTTTTGATTTTCATCTTCCTGGCGGTTTTAATCTCCATCGGAAGTCTGGTTTTCTACATTGTGCATGCAGCTAACAATCCTAATCTACGGGAAAACAATATGCTGCTGGTGTGGATACTCCTGTTTATTTTCGCCAATGGAATCGGACAACTCATTTACTGGATCATTGAGATCGTCAACAAAAGGGATAAGGAAATTATATCCGGTTAAAAATAAGCCCGGGTAATTATTCCCGGGCTTTGTCTTTTACTATATGAGATGCTAATAATTTTTAGTCATCGAAATTCAGAGTAGCCATCCTGGTGTTCGAAGCTTTTTGCACACTCATAATCCATAGTTCATTCCCGTATTTGGAACGGAAATCCGTTTTTATCTCTTCCAGATCTTCCTCCTGGTCTTCATAATGGGCCAGATAGACATAATTAAGGCCATTGATGGGATTAGTGAAATAACCCGCTTCTATACCTTTTTCCTCAAGTGCGGCCAGGAATAATTTAAGATACTCTTCGGTTTCAAAGACATTCGCAATGACGTAATGACCTTCAGGAACGCCTACGAGATTCTCCAACAAAATAGTCTCGTCTGCTCTTTGATTTGGAGCCAGAGTCATCTGACTAAGTCGTTTTAGGGAGTCTAAGTTTTTCTCCATCTGAAGTTTTATCGATTCATTCAGGCGAACCGGAGTACTACTTTCCTCATTCTGAGCTACCAGTGCCGGTTTTTCATATCCCATTGCATTCTTCATCTCATCGAGTTCTCTTCTGGTGTTTCTTATGGCGAGCTCATAACGACGCTCCATTTCTGAATTGATATGGCTCTCCAAAGAATCTACCTTATAAACCAATTCATTGATAACAGCGTAATTTGCCCGATTTAGCCTGCGTAATTTATCGATTTCCAGATATAAGGGATTTTTATTCTTCTTAATCCTCCGCTTCCTGTCGATCCAGTCTGTTGCCTTCTCATCATCCACATCCACCTGAACCATGTCTTCGGTTAAGGTAGGAATGAAATTATATGCCACGGAGATCTCATGGGTAACACCAAAATTTTCGATATCCTGGGCAAAGCCTTTTTCAAAATTATACCCCAGGGACAGTCGCTTATTTATATTGAAGCCCACGCCTGCGGATCCTCCGTAAAAACTATCGTAACCTGCCTGAAGCCAACCTAGTTTGGGCAAATCAAGGATGATTCCTCCCCCAAAGACCAAATTTTCTTCTCCAACCTTTCTCAATCGGGCTAAGGGCATAATCCTTCCCTCTGTAAATACACCCTGGGCGTATTCAAAATTTTTGGTGTACTGCAAATGGGCAGAAAATGATTTTTCATTGAAAGTGGTAAGCGTCTCCCCCGTTTTAAGGTTAAAATCAAAGAGGTTTTCTGCATATACTCCAACGTCAAAACTTCCAAAGGAAACATTAAGTCCCGGTTGGAAGGCGATAATAGAATTTTCATTAAAGGTGGCCAATAGTGGGTCTTCCTCATTAGTCACAGCCCTGCTCTCGTCAAAACTGCTGCGGTAATAGGGAATATTGAATCCGAAAGTAAGATTGCTCTTTGGCGACAATCGCACCCCATAGGCATAATTGGTGAGCAGGCCGATATTTGAGATCATTCCTTCCTGCTGATTATACACACTAATCCCCAAGCCTGTACGGTCATTGATCCTCCCACTGTAACTCAGAAAATAGTTCTGGAAGTTATCCTGGAAGTAAGCCGACTGGCTTCGGTGAAAAAAGTTTATATATGACTTGTCTTCCCTTACGGTAGAAAATGTAGGGTTGATCAGAAATCGATTAAATTTTAAAAGATTTTGAAAAGGTACGTTGTAGGAAACATAAGGCGTTTCTTCCTGGCTAAAAAGGTGTCCCGTAAATGAAAGACTCAACATAATCAATGCCCAAAACCTAAAATGGACAACACTAACAGAATCCTTGAAAATAGATAGATTATTGCAGAACATGGCACAAGTATTATCTGCACTAAATCAAAGCTCCTTT
>JABDQK010000321.1 GCA_013042255.1 Flavobacteriaceae bacterium
ACATGCTGTGGATAAAGTTGTAAAGGAATACCAATTGAGCTGCTCCCGCTATAAGAGCAAAGATTGTGATTAAAATATTCACATCGGTGAGCTCATCGAACATTGGGAATGCTGTATTCTCGTAATACCTTCTCGGCACTCCTGCCATCCCCACAAAATGCATGGGGAAGAAAACTCCATAGGCACAGATGGCCGTCACCCAGAAATGTACATATCCCAGGTTCTTATTCATCATGCGTTTGTACATCTTTGGGAACCAGTGATAAACCCCGGCAAACAAACCATATAAGGCTGAGATACCCATCACCAGGTGGAAGTGAGCCACAACGAAGTACGTATCGTGTACGTTGATATCCAGTGTGCTATCTCCTAAAATGATCCCGGTAAGACCCCCTGTGATAAAGGTAGAAACCAATCCGATTGAGAATAGCATGGCGGGATTCAATTGCAGATTCCCTTTCCAAAGAGTTGTTATATAGTTGAAGGCCTTTACTGCTGATGGAATGGCAATCAATAATGTAGTGAAGGTAAAGACAGATCCCAGGAATGGATTCATTCCCGAAATAAACATATGGTGTCCCCATACAATGGTAGAGAGGAATGCGATAGCTAAGATAGAAGCTACCATCGCCCTGTATCCAAAAATCGGTTTTCTGGCATTTGTAGACATCACTTCAGAAGTGATTCCGAGGGCTGGTAATAAAACAATGTATACTTCCGGGTGACCCAGGAACCAGAAAAGGTGCTCGTATAAAACAGGAGATCCTCCCTGGTAGTGCAATACTTCTCCCTGAATAAAGATATCAGAAAGGAAGAATGATGTTCCGAAACTTCTGTCCATGATCAGCAATAATGCTGCTGACAAAAGAACCGGGAAAGAAACAACTCCGATGATCGCTGTAACGAAAAACGCCCAGATCGTCAATGGTAGTCGGGTCATTGACATACCTTTGGTCCTGAGGTTGATTACTGTTACAATATAATTTAAGGATCCCAACAAAGATGACGCAATAAAAATGGCCATAGAAACCAACCACAGGGTCATTCCCATACCCGAACCGGGCTGTGCCATTGGCAAGGCGCTAAGGGGAGGATAGATAGTCCATCCCGCAGCAGCAGGACCGGCTTCAACAAAAAGTGAGATCACCATAATTACACTGGAAGTAAAAAACATCCAGTAAGACAGCATATTTAAAAACCCTGATGCCATATCTCTTGCACCAATCTGCAGGGGAATAAGAAGGTTACTAAAGGTACCACTCAGTCCTGCTGTAAGGACAAAGAATACCATGATGGTACCGTGTATGGTAACAAGTGCCAGGTAAACATCAGCATCCATCACTCCATCGGGTGCCCACTTTCCAAGTAAGGCTTCAAAAATGGGGAAGGATTCTCCGGGCCAGGCTAGTTGCATCCTAAAAAGGAGTGACATGGCTATACCAATAATCCCCATAATCAAACCTGTTACCAGGTATTGTTTGGAGATCATTTTGTGATCCTGACTAAAGATATATTTGGTAACAAAAGTCTCTTTGTGATGATGTCCATGATCATGTGCGTGATCATCAACTTGTGCATGTGCTGTAGCAGACATAATCTAATTTAATTTTATATTAATTTTCTTTTCTAGCCTTATTTTTACTTTAATTCATGGACGCCATCAACTGAGAAAATGTTTGCTGACTTTCCATCCATGCATTGTAATCCTCTTCGCTCTCCACGATGATCTTCATCTGCATATTGTAATGAGATTTACCACAAATCTTGTTGCAGAGCAAGACATAGTCGAATTCCCATGGATCTGAATTCGGTTCGCCATTGGCAGCTCTTTCGGCTCTGATGGCATTGGTTCTTTTAACTTTATCAATTACGTCTGGTTTGAGACGCATTTCCTCAGTGGTAATGGTTGGGGTGAAAGAGAATTCGGTAATCATCCCCGGCACACAATTCATCTGTGCCCTGAAATGCGGCATATAAGCTGAATGTAATACGTCCTGTGAACGAAATCTGAAATTGACTTTTCGGCCAACCGGCAGGTGCAATTCCTTTACAATCACATCATCTCCTGAATAAGGATCTGATTCATCCAATCCAAGTACGTTAGCCCGATCGATATCAATCATCCTGACATTGGCTCCACCAAGTACGTTGTCTCCGCCACCGTATCTTGCCGTCCAGTTAAATTGCTGGGCGTATAGTTCAACGATCAAAGGGTCGTCTTCATCATTGACATCCATAATATTGGTCCAGGTGTAAAGACCCCAAAGAATGAGTCCCGCAAGAACAACAACCGGAATGATGGTCCAGATAAATTCCAGACGGTCATTATCAGCATAGAACAGGGCTTTCTTACCTTTTTCTCCCCTGTATTTATAAGAGAAGTAATGCAGAAGAGCCTGTGTTATTGTCTGAACAATAAAGATGATGACAAAGGACCAAAGCATCAATTCATCATAACTACTCCCGTGGTCAGAAGCTGCTTCTGGAAGTAATACCTTGGTATACTTCCAGAAACTAAAGATGGTAATCGCATAAATAAAGATCAGGAAGGCGAACATCAGATAACCGTTATTCTTGTTATCCTTATCATTGGCCACCTGAGAGTTATCTGCCTTAATCTGAGACAATTCAAAGATCTTGGTCATCTGCCAGATCGCAATTGCCACTAGAACTAAAACAAGTATCGTAAGTAATGTCGTCATTATCTAAACTAATAGGTTTCTGTAATCATTAATAGTGAAAATGTCTGCTTTCCTCAATAAACGGATTTCGTTTGGGTTGCAAAGGCACTTTAGTGAGTGCTCTGAATACCCAGAGAATAAATGCACCGGCAAAGAAACAAACAGCACCTAATTCAGGGATGCCAATTGACCACTGATCTCCAACAGTTCCGGGCATCACCATGTTGAATACATCAATATAGTGCCCTGCCAGAATAACTATTCCCGTCATTACAACAAACCAGTTAATCCTTTTGTAATCGCTGTTCATCAGAAGGAGCAGCGGAAAAACAAAATTCAATGCAACCATTCCGAAAAAGGGTAATTTATAATCTTCTATCCTGGTGACAAAATAGGTCACTTCTTCAGGAATATTGGCATACCAGATCAGCATAAACTGACTGAACCAAAGGTACGTCCAGAAAATACTGAATCCAAACATGAATTTCGCCAAATCGTGGATATGACTGTCATTCACATCAGGGAGGTAGCCTTTTGATTTTAAATAGATGGTTATCATCGCAATAACCGTTATGCCGGAGACCATCATACTCGCAAATACATACCATCCAAAGAGGGTACTAAACCAATGTGGATCTACACTCATGATCCAGTCCCATGACATCATGGATTCGGTAACCAGGTAAAAAACCAGGAACCCCGCAGACCATCTGAAATTCTTTACAAAATTTCGGTTGTCACTTGCCTCATCCTGGGCCAAGGATAACCTTCTCGAAACTTCCCTGTATAAGATCCATCCACCAAGAAATATAGCAGCTCTAATCAGGAAGAAGGTCGGGTTAAGGTATCCGGCCTTGCCCTGCAATAAGGCATCTTCTGCCACCACATCAGCATCCATCCAGACAAACATATGATTAAAGTGCATGACGGAGAGTACAAGAAGTACAAAAACAGCGATACCCCCGGGTACCAGATAGGCAGTAATTCCTTCCATCACCCGGAAGAGCAAAGGAGACCAACCTGCCTGTGCTGCCCGCTGGATTGCATAAAATGCCAGAACTCCCAGGGCGATCATAAAGAAAAAGAAGGCTGCAACGTATACGGCAGACCAGGGTCTGTTCTGTAATTGATGCATCAGGTGTTCGTCATGAGCTGCATCGTGATCAGCAGTTCCAGCGTGGGCAGTATCCTCTGCCAGATGTTCACCTTCTTCCGCATGAGAATCTCCGTGGCCATCATCGTGAGCTGCTACCATCGCCTTGGCTTCTTCAGGAGTAGAAGGGACAGAAACGAATCCTACGCCCATTCCGACGATTCCCAGGGCCATAAGGACAATTGCTCCGATTTTAAGTCTGTTAGAAAACGTATACATAGTTTAAGTCTGTGTCTTATTTAGTTAGGTCCTGCTTCAGTTTCATCACGTATTCTGATACCTGCCAGCGCTCTTTGTAATTCAATTGCCCTGCGTACGATCCCATGGAATTAAGTCCGTAATAGATCGTATGATAGGTTGAGCCTACACTGATATTTCTGGCGGCATCGGCATAAGAGGGAACACCAAGGATCTTCTCCCTTTTCACCAATGTCCCCTGTCCTGCTCCTTTCGGTCCGTGACAAATGGCACAATAGATATCGTATAATTCCTTCCCCACAGCAAGATTCTCCTCTGTATTGAGGGAATCGAGCGGACTAGGTTGTAACCTGGCCATATCTTTACCTGCAAGGTCATTGGCAAATTCATAAGGGAGCCAACCTCTCGATATAGAATTTTCGGCAGGTGTCATTGCCTCCGTGCCCGCTGGTAGAAAATCTACCTGCTGATAGGTTTCATACCCTACAGGAAAATACATATTGGGCATGTACTGATAGTTCGGGCTATCTTTATCAGCGCAGGAAACCATTGCTAAAACAGCCGTGAATAAAATTCCTATGTTAAGTATTTTCTTCATATGTCCAGTACTACTTTTCTACCTTATTTATCTCAACGGCACCTGATTCCTGCAACATCGTCATTAGTCCGTTCTCATCGCCGTGAACCTCTATTTCCATCACAAAATGATCATCTGTGGTTCTCACGTCGGGATTTTCTGCCTTTTTAAATGGCCATAATCTGCTCCGCAAATAAAAAGTAATCACCATTAAATGTGCTGCGAAGAATACAGTAAGCTCAAACATGATGGGTACAAATGCCGGCATGTTCTCTATATAGGTAAAGCTTGGTTTTCCACCAATGTCCTGCGGCCAGTCTTCTATCATGATATAATTCATCATTACGATGGCTACTATCAGTCCAAGGCAGCCGTACATAAAGGAGGTTATGGCAATCCTTGTGGGTGCCAGACCCATAGCTTTATCGAGCCCGTGCACCGGAAAAGGGCAATACACTTCCTCAATATGATGCTTGGTCGCTTTTACCTTTTTGACAGCCTGCATCAGGATGTCATCATCGTTGTAATAAGCATGTATAACTTTAGAGGCCATAATTACGAATTCTTGTTTAATTTCTTTGCCTGTCCGGCCCAGTCGTCACGTTGTGCCCTTCCGGGGAATGCCCCGGTTATTTCGTCGAGCATATCGTACTCAACATTTGTCATCCTGCTCACCTGAGCAAAGGTGTAAATCCCGATCTGATTAAGGGTCTGTTCCATTTTAGGTCCGATCCCTTTTACTTTCTTCAGGTCATCTGCCTTATCTGTGCTGGGGTCAAAAGTTCCCAATTTGGAAAGAAGGTCACTTGCTTTTGTTTCTTCTTTAGGCGACGGCGTATCAGCTACTTTAACTTCCTCCCGAGGGGAAGCAGCGATACCCGAAGGCATTTGATATAATGGTTTTCCGGCATCCCTTAATTTCTTATACCTGGATCCTGAGGATTTCAGGATCGATTTTACCTCTGCCTGTGCAATCACCGGGAAAGTCCTGGCATATAAAAGGAAAAGGACAAAGAAAAACCCGATCGTACCGATAAATATCCCGATATCCACAAAAGTGGGTGAAAACATCGTCCAGGAAGATGGAAGGTAATCGCGGTGCAAAGAAGTCACGATAATTACAAATCGCTCGAACCACATTCCTATGTTTACAACAATTGATATTACAAAGGAGATAACAATACTGGTTCTGATCTTTTTAAACCACATAATCTGTGGCGAAACCACATTACAACTCATCATCAGTAAATACGCCCACCAGTAAGGACCTGTGGCTCTGTTGAGGAAGGCATACTGTTCGTATTCCACACCGGAATACCAGGCGATAAATAATTCTGTGATATACGCACAACCTACTATAGAACCGGTTACCATGATGATAATGTTCATCAACTCGATGTGCTGTACTGTGATATAGGCTTCCAGGTTACTGACTTTCCTCATTATTATAAGTAAGGTCTGAACCATTGCAAAGCCAGAGAATATCGCACCGGCAACAAAGTAGGGAGGAAATATAGTGGTATGCCATCCCGGAATAACCGACGTGGCAAAGTCGAATGATACAATAGTATGTACAGAAAGTACCAGAGGTGTTGCCAAACCGGCAAGTACAAGTGATACTTCTTCAAAACGCTGCCAGTCTTTAGCTCTTCCTGTCCAGCCAAAACTTACCAAGCCGTAGATCTTTTTCTGGAAAGGTTTAACAGCCCTGTCGCGAATCATTGCAAAATCAGGGAGTAGGCCCGTCCACCAGAATACCAGGGATACAGACAGATAGGTTGAAATTGCAAAAACATCCCATAAAAGAGGAGAGTTAAAATTAACCCACAGGGATCCAAATTGGTTTGGTATAGGAACCACCCAGTAAGCCAACCATGGTCTTCCCATGTGAATAATCGGGAAGAGTCCTGCCTGGATAACCGAAAAGATCGTCATGGCCTCGGCCGATCTGTTGATCGCCATTCTCCATTTTTGACGGAAGAGAAGCAGTACCGCGGAAATAAGTGTTCCTGCATGCCCGATAC
>JABDQK010000322.1 GCA_013042255.1 Flavobacteriaceae bacterium
AACCACAGGCGTACTGTAAATCAGGATATTTACGCTTCAGATTGGGACAGGGATCTTATGGATAATGGCTGGTTCGTACCTTCTATGCCCGACCTTAATCAGGACAATTTATTCCTGGCTAATTACATCATTCAAAACAGTCTTTGGTGGATAGAAACCCTTGAATTAGGTGGAATAAGACAGGATACTTACCCTTATCCGGACAAAAACTTTATGGCCAGATGGGCAAAGCGAATCATGACCGAATATCCTAAGTTTTCCATTGTGGGGGAAGAATGGAGTTATAACCCATTGGTGGTTGGTTATTGGCAACAGGGCGCGAAGAATCGCGATGGATATGAATCGCATCTGCGATCTACCATGGATTTTCCGCTGCAAAGAACCCTTGTTGAGGCGCTTAAAGAGGAAGAAAACTGGGATACTGGCCTAATCAAACTCTACGAAGGGCTGGCAAATGATTTTTATTACGCTTCCCCGGAGGATATGATGTTTTTCGGAGATAACCACGATATGGACCGACTCTACACACAGTTGGGGGAGGATATCGATCTTACTAAAATGGCCCTTGCTTTTATAATGGTGGCTCCCAGAATTCCTCAGTTGTACTACGGAACCGAAATTCTGATGGAGAATAGTGAGAAACCGGGTGACCATGGGCTTATCAGGACAGATTTCCCGGGTGGCTGGCCCGGCGATAAGGTGAATGCGTTTACAGGGGTCGGTCTGGATGACAGGGCTGCCAAGATGCAGGATTTTGTAAAAACCCTGCTTAACTTCAGGAAAGAAGCCAGGGTAATTCACGAGGGTAAAACAAAGCATTTTAGTCCCGAACAAGGAGTGTACGTCCTGTTTCGTTACCTGGACCTAAAAAGAGTTATGCTGATTCTCAATAAAAATGAAAAGCCGGTAACGCTTAATGCCGATAGGTTTGAGGAGATGGGCATAGGTAATATGACCTTGCGGGATGTATTCTCCAAAGATACTGTGGTAATCAAAGACCAATTGAAAATCGGCAACAAGGGAGTATTATTACTCACAAATTAAAATACGATGATAAAAAAATACGTCTTTGCAATATTAGTATGCGGTGCGGTGCTATGCTGTAATGAGGATAAGACCAAAAGCAAGGACGTAAATAATGGAATTCAAATGAAAGAGGAAGGAAAGAAAGTCATTTACCAGGTATTTACAAGGCTGTTCGGGAACACAAACACTAATAATAAGCCATGGGGTACCATAGAAGAAAACGGAGTAGGAAAGTTTGATGATTTTACGCCTAAAGCCCTGAAGGAGATCAGGGAATTAGGGATTACACATATTTGGTATACAGGGGTGCCTCACCATGCTTTGGCTACCGATTACACGGAGTATGGAATAACCAATGATGATCCGGATGTGATTAAAGGAAGGGCAGGTTCTCCTTATGCGGTAAAGGACTACTACAATGTAAACCCAGACCTTGCCAACAATCCGGACAAAAGGCTGGAAGAGTTTAGAGAACTGGTGGATAGAACCCACAAGCAGGGAATGAAAGTCATTATAGATATTGTGCCCAACCATGTGGCCAGGCATTATGAAGGAGCTTCCACGCCCAGTGGGAAAGAGGTATTTGGTGTTTCAGATGATACTACTGTAGAGTATCAGAGAGACAATAATTTCTACTATATACCGGGAACGCCCTTTCAGGTTCCGGAATGGACCAATGGATACCGGCCTTTAGGAGGGAACCCCCATCCCCTGTCTGATAATAAATTTGTGGAAAATCCTGCCAAGTGGACGGGGAATGGATCGAGGCGACCCCAGCCGGATATGAACGACTGGTATGAAACCGTGAAAATCAATTACGGGGTAAAACCTGATGGCACGCTCGACTTTGATCAATTACCGGCTGAGTACAGTTTGAAATCGGTCGAAGAACATCTGGTATTTTGGAAGACAAGTCGGTGCCCGATTCCTGGATAAAGTTCAGGGATATTGCCCTTTATTGGCTCGATTTTGGAGTAGATGGATTTCGTTTTGATATGGCCGAAATGGTACCTGTAGAATTCTGGAGTTATCTCAATTCACATATCAAAGAAAAAAATTCTGACGCCTTATTACTGGCTGAAGTCTATAATCCATCCCTTTACAGGGACTATATCCACAGGGGAAAAATGGACTACCTCTATGACAAAGTTGAACTTTATGACAGTCTTAAGCATATTATGCAGGGTCATGGATGGACAGATCATATTCCGGTAGTTCAAAAGGGTCTGTTGGATATCGAGCATCACATGCTCCATTTTTTGGAAAATCACGATGAACAGCGCATTGCCAGTCCGGAATTTGCGGGGGATGCCATGAGGGGAAAGCCGGCAATGGTTGTCTCGGCAACTTTAAGTACCTCCCCAACTATGATCTATTTTGGGCAGGAAGTGGGGGAGCCTGGTGCAGAAGATGCGGGATTTGGCAGTCCATCCAGGACATCCATCTTTGACTATATCGGTGTTCCGAACCACCAGCGATGGATGAATGATAAGAAATTTGATGGGGGACAACTCTCGGAAGAAGAAGCGGATCTTAGAGATTTTTACAAGAGGCTATTAAATCTGACTATTAATAGTAAAGCCCTGATGGGGGCTTATGAAGACATTCATTATTACAACCGCGATAATACAGAGGGATACAATTACAGGGTGTATTCATATGTGAGATGGCAGGACGATGAGCGACTTCTGATCCTGGTCAACTTCGATGCTGTAGAATCATATCAGTTTGAGTTAAAGATACCCCCTGCAGTTGTCTCAGCCTGGGGTCTGGAAGAAGGATCTGAATACGAATTGTCTGACCTTTTATACGATGATGCCCGAGTTAAGCTCAGGGTAGAAAAAGGGCAAGGACTTTTTGAAATCAGCCTTGCCCCTCTACAATCCTATATTTTTAAGTTACAGGATTAAGCATTCGTAAGAAGTCGATCTGAATCTAACTCAGGCTTCACCCCCTTTAGGTTCAGTAGCCTTGTACATCAGGCCTATGACCGCACCTATTATTCCATAGTAAACAATATCCAATACTGCTTCCACTAAATGACCGGTAAGATCCATAAATTCTGAAGTAGCATACCACAGCAGGCCCATACCTAATCCCATAAAAATTCCAATCCAGACGCCAAATTGGAATCCACCTCCCAGACTGTTGTTTCCATTGGCCCATTTCCCGTAAATTGTACTAAGGGCAAACGCGGCAATTAGGTTAGAAAGCACAAGAATTGGAAAGTCAGGCGGGTCTTTCATCGCTTTGGTCAGGGTGTGCCCCTCAAAAAAATCAACAGTAGCCACGCCCCAGATCAGGAAGCCCAGCACAAACATGGCAATAGTAGCTACTACCGTTGCCAGAAGATTTTGTTTTG
>JABDQK010000324.1 GCA_013042255.1 Flavobacteriaceae bacterium
GTATAAAACATATCCCTTCGGTTAGGCCCTACTAATCTGTAGATCGGTTCGCTGATCTCATTGTCGATAAGATAAAATTTATAGGTCAGTTCCAGATGTATCAGACTATTATCTGAAGTATCACGCAAAAGAAAATCGAGCTCTCCCAGTGTTCTGTTTCCTCTTTGAATGACGATATTACGTTCGATAAGCTCATAACTGCTTTGTTTTTCCATTGCAGCATTAAAAACAAGTTCCATTTTGTGACCTAGCCGCATCCTTGAAGGGATTGGAAATTCTTGTACTTCCTCCAGATTTATTTCGGGAAATATGAATTGTTCAATGCCGAATTGCTGACGGGTCCATAGGGGCTGTGTGCTCAAAAAAGCAGCAGTAATTTGTCGGGAAAAGGAAGACATCGATAACGAAGTTAAACGAAACCGTTAAGGTTTGTATAAAAGCCGGATGCATTTTGCGAAATATAGTATTTTTATGATATGGCTATGAAATCTAGAACGGGTTATCGTTTTACTACCTACAATGCTCCGGAGCAAACTCCTTTTGAAAAGCTTTTTGAAATATTTCAGGAACTTATTACCCATACCTCAGGAGATGTGGAGGAAGCGTTGGATTGGCTTCGGGAACTCGATAAGGAATACGACCTTACCGATGAGGATTATACCATTGATGATTTTATTGAAGACCTGAAGTCAAAAGGATTCTTGAGAGAAGAGTTGGAGCAGGGGGAAGGTGGAGAAGGTGAAGAAGGTGAAGGGACGCCGGGCAAAGGGTCGCTGTCGATTACAGCAAAGATGGAGCGGATTATCAGGCAGCGGGCACTTGAACAGATCTTTGGAAAGATAAAGCGAAGCGGAACAGGGAACCACCGTACAGGGAAATCCGGCCTGGGTGATGAACATACAGGCGATTTCAGGGAATACCGCTATGGTGATTCTCTTGACAGGATCTCTATGACCGAAAGCCTGAAAAATGCACAGGTGAACCACGGGCTTGATGGATTCTCACTTACAGAGGATGATCTTGTGGTAGAAGACACCCACCACAAGGCCCAGATGAGTACAGTGCTGATGATCGACATTAGTCATAGTATGATTCTCTACGGCGAAGACAGAATCACTCCGGCCAAAAAAGTGGCCATGGCCCTGGCCGAACTGATAACTACCCGCTATCCTAAAGACACGCTCGATATATTGGTCTTTGGCAATGATGCCTGGCCAATTCCGATTAAAGACCTGCCCTACCTGAAAGTAGGACCTTATCACACCAATACGGTGGCCGGACTACAGTTGGCGATGGATATGCTTCGAAGGAAGAAAAACACCAATAAGCAGATCTTTATGATCACGGACGGGAAGCCCAGTTGTTTGCGAATGCCAGATGGGAATTATTATAAAAACAGCGTTGGTCTCGATGATTTTATTGTGGAGAAATGTTACAATATGGCAAGACAGGCTCGAAAATTACACATACCTATAACTACTTTTATGATTGCACAGGATCCGTATTTAAAGCAATTTGTACGGCACTTTACGGAGGCAAATAAAGGGAAAGCCCTGTTCACAGGTTTGCAGGGATTGGGAGAGATGATATTTGAGGATTACGAAAAGAACAGAAAAAAAAGATTGAGATAAAAGAATAAAGAAAAGGAGAAGTTTATATGGAATTAGATTATAACAATATTAAAACTCTGGGGGACCTCCGGAAGTCGGGGTATAAATCCCAGGGAATAAAGGATGAATTGAGAAAAAATCTCATACAACGGATAAAAGACGGGAAAGAGACTTTTGGCGGTGTTTGGGGTTATGAAGATTCGGTTATTCCTGAATTGGAGAGAGCCATCCTATCGAGACACAATATCAATCTTCTGGGACTCAGGGGGCAGGCTAAAACCAGGCTGGCCCGACTCATGGTGAATCTGCTCGATGAATATATCCCTGTTGTGGAGGGATCAGAAATCAATGATGATCCACTGGCCCCGATTTCCAGGTACAGTAAACAACTAATAGAAGAAAAGGGCGACAAAACGCCAATTTCATGGCTTCCCCGGGAAGAAAGGTTTTACGAAAAGCTAGCGACACCCGATGTTACGGTTGCCGACCTAATTGGGGATGTCGATCCGATAAAGGCAGCCAACCTGAAACTTTCTTACGCCGATGACCGTGTGATTCATTTTGGGATGATTCCCCGGGCAAACCGCTGTATTTTTGTCATCAATGAGTTGCCCGATCTGCAAGCCAGAATTCAGGTATCACTTTTTAATATTCTGCAGGAAGGGGACATCCAGATCAGGGGCTTTAAATTGCGATTGCCGCTCGATATCCAGTTTGTTTTTACAGCAAATCCGGAGGATTATACCAACCGGGGTAGCATCGTAACCCCGCTGAAAGACAGGATTGGATCACAGATCCTGACACACTATCCGAAGGAAGTGCAGACTGCCAGAAAAATTACTGAGCAGGAAGCAAATTTAGACCAGGAACAAGCAGGGATGATTCATGTTCCTGAACTGGCCAAAGATCTCCTGGAACAGATAAGTTTTGAAGCCAGATCCAGTGAATATGTCGATGCAAAAAGTGGTGTTAGTGCCCGTACAAGTATCACTGCATATGAAAACCTCCTTAGTACAGCTGAGCGCAGAGCGCTTTTGCAGGGGACTTCGGAAACTACAGTCCGCCTGTCAGATTTCATTGGAGTGATTCCTGCCATAACCGGAAAAATAGAACTTGTTTACGAAGGAGAACAGGAAGGAGCAGATACGGTAGCCATGATGCTTATTGATGATGCTGTAAAAAGTCTGTTCCCAAATTATTTTCCGGCCATCCTGAAGCTGGAGCAAAAAAATGCAGAAGGCCCTTATGACGATCTGATCCTATGGTTTTTTGACCGGGATGGAATTGAGTTAGCAGATGACCTGAGTGAAGAGGAATACAGAAAACTTTTAGATAATATTCCTCCCCTGCAGGACCTGATTCGCAAGCATCAGCCCAAGGTTTCAGAAAAGGATTCCTATTTCCTCAGGGAATTTCTCCTTTGGGGATTGGTGGTTCACAAAAAGCTCAGTAAACAGC
>JABDQK010000073.1 GCA_013042255.1 Flavobacteriaceae bacterium
ATATTTTTCCCATAGTTGATCCTTGAAACATAGTCCATGTTCAGGATATAACTCTGATGTATACGAATGAAGTTCTTGGGTAAGGAACGCTCAAAAGTCTTGAGTGTTTTAAACGCACTGATAACACTCCCGTCCTTCATAATAAAATCGGTTGCATTATTATCGGCCTGCAAATAAAGGATCTCATCTGTGTCGAGGTAATGAAAATCCTTATATGATTTCAGGCAAATAGTGTGCGAACTCACTTCTTTAGGATGCTGTTTTTTCAACCTGAGGAGCGTCTTTCTTATATCGAGCTCATTATAGGGCATCAGCCAGTAATCGTAAAAACCATTTTTAATGGCATGGTAAGCATATTCCTTGCTTTTTGCTATCCCAATAATCAGGGGTAGCTCATTCATATACTGGTGTAATTCGGAGACCATGAGAAAGTAGTCCATGGCCAGGTCATTCAGATTGATAAATACCAAATCCGGAAGATTCTTTAAGATGGAATTAATTCCTTCCCGGCTGTCCCTTGACCGATCCACACAGATAAAGTCACCATGGTCTTCCAGATAGTGCTGTAATTGCAAATTGGAAGTGGCGTCTGCATCAATTATGGTGTATCGATACTCCATAGACATTTGATTGTGGGAAAATTAGCAAACCTTCTTGAGAAAGGTCTATAGATTTCCCGTAGAATAATTATGGTTTTAGTAGCTAATATACTGAAAATCAATTCAAAAGAAAGAATATTCCTACAAAATATGATAAGTGGCTGAAATTCAGATCAGTTTTACTGTTGATAAGCTCCCGGCGCAGGATCTTCTGTCCTGTCCTTTCCGAGTAAATCCAGGGGCACTAAAAGCGCAGTATTTACATCTCCCTTTCCAAGAGCCGGAGAGGTCGGTTGAAGGGTGAAAATATTCCTGAAGGGATCCGTAAATTCAGGGTCAATATTGAGAAATAGACTGTTGTACGTGGATGTATTTGTAAAATCATAAAGTGGGTCATTCGCAAACTGCCCTCCACTGTCTGTAAATTTCAATAGAGTGTGAGAGAAAAAGAAATTAAAGTCGAACCCCGCCAAAGCATCTAAACTAACTTCCCTGGCAGTATTGCCATCTACGATACAATTGATAAAATTAGCCTCATTCAGATTTGCCCCAATCTGATTTCCGGCTTCATCAACTTCAAAAGAAGTTATACTCAGGGCCGATCCTGTCCGGAATCCATTACTCCAGTAATTGGCAATAGTGGAGTGGAGGAAATTGTAGGTCCCGCCCTTCTGGCAGAACAGGCTGTGTGTCCCGGCATTGCCCAATACCAGGTTTTCCCCGTTGATAGATGTATTCCTTCCCCAAAGATTTACGACTGAAGAATTGTAGACCTGAGTATTGTTGATGTTCAGGGTGGAAGGGGAGGCCTGAGGGTTGCCTTCTACAAGAATCCCGACGGTTGCATTTCTCACAGTGAGATAGGATATTTGATTATCGATACTTCCTGGTGCCAGCCACAGTGTGCCCCATTGCCCCGGCACTTCTGCAAACTCAGGTTCCAGTCGGTCTCCTTCAAAGATAACTTCATTTTCGAGAAGTTCAGGATCTTCACTTAGCGTTCCATTGATTTGGATACTACCTCCGGTTCCCACGAGAATCCCGGAATTTTCATGAAAATACACCCTTGTTCCTGGAGCCATAGATAGTACTTTATCGGCACTTACAGCGGCATAACCATAGATCACATAGGGCAGGTCCGCAGTAAAATCAAGTTCATTATCTTCCAGGATAAAGCCTTCAATCCTAAGTTCATTTCCTTCCTCATCAAGTCCCAGTAGCAAGGACTCTTTGCTTCCATCTGAGAGGGTAGAGGGATAGAGGAAAATAGCCTCCCTAACCAGGGTCACCAAAGGAATACTTTGTTCATTTGCGCCCGCATCAAAAAGAAGATGGTCTACATAGAGGAATTCATCGGGAGAGGAAGGGGGTATATCATAGGTAGTCTCTATAAAGATATACAGGCTGTCTCGAGCAAAAAGAGGTATGTTTTGAAAACTCTGGCCTGCCTGCCCATCTACATTGAGGCGATACTGGCTACTGGTGCCCTCCGCCAGGCGAATACTGGGAATTTCAATGTCTTCTTTAGAGCGGTTGTAAACCTTCAGGCTGTAGGTGCTGCTTCCAATATTGCTGAAGATAGTATCCAGGAATACCGTGTCCTTGGAGAACTGCAACTGTCCACTACTGGGAGCATAATCGAAGTCCTTCCGGCAGGAGCTCAGCCAAGACAGGCAACCAACCAGGACCAGGGAAACGAGTAAAAAACGCATCGACACGATTCAGGAATTAGCTTTTTGAATAAACACTGAACGGATCTCATCAGGAATTCTCATGGGTTTTAGTGTTTTACTATTTATCAAACACCATTGAGTCTCAGACTTCAATAAGGGAAGCTTGGTCGTTTTATCAAACATTTCAACCACTCTAATAGAAATAGGCCCGGCCGAATGATCTATGTAGGTCTGCATCAGCACAGTATCACCTAATTTGGCCGAATTCTTATACTGGATCATGTGCTGCTTAACCACCCAGATCACATTATTCCTCATAGATTCAGGAGCCCTAGATTCCCAATGTGCTTTTGAGATATCCTGGATCCACTGTACATAACGTACATTATTAACGTGGTCTAGATCATCCAGATCTTCCTCCCCAACTTTTCTGGTCATTTCAAAGATCATCTATTCTTTTTTTTGGAGGGTGATCTCAAAAAGTTTATCCCAATTCTTTCCGGTGATAAAGAAAGTCTT
>JABDQK010000081.1 GCA_013042255.1 Flavobacteriaceae bacterium
CATTCGCTTTCCTGTTCTGCAAGCGTATAAAAATCAGGTGGCGGAAAGCCACTTAGAAGCTTCAGATTGGTAAGTTGTAGCGTACCTGAAAGAAGGTATACACAGAACACTACCGAAACAAAACCTGTGATCTTTCTCAGGGAAGAGAGATTAGTTTTCGGACCGTCATGAGGAAACCTAAAAATTCCAAATAAGTATAAGCTCAGAAGGAGAAAGATAAGTATCCAGATTCCAAGGAAAATTTCTCGTTTAAACAACCCCCAGTTACCTACCAGGTCGGCGTTGGATAAAAACTTAAAGGCAAGGGCCAGTTCCAGGAATCCCAGTACCACTTTTACCGTCGTCATCCAACCCCCGGATTTCGGAAGGCTTTGTAACCAGGCCGGGAACATGGCAAAAAGAGCAAATGGTAAAGCCAGTGCTACACCAAACCCAAGCATCCCTGCTGATAGATTCGTAGCTACATCCCCTTCTGCCAATGCAGTACTCCCCAGGAGTCCGCCTAAAATCGGTCCTGTACAGGAAAAGGAGACAATGGCCAGGGTAACCGCCATGAAAAATATACCCAGCCCTCCCCCAACGCGGTTTGAAGCACTATCCATTTTGTTTGCCCAACTACTGGGCAAGGTGAGTTCATAATACCCAAAAAAGGAAAAGGCAAAAAAGACGAAAATCAGGAAGAAGAAGAGGTTGAGCCAGATATTTGTGGCAATGGTATTTAATATCTGAGAGTCAACTGAATCAAAGAGGTGAAATGGCAAACTCAGGAGGAAATAAATGATCACGATAAAGAAACCATATAGTGAAGCATCAAAAATTCCCTTCGACCTGGATTGTGATTTTTTAGTAAAGAAGGATACCGTTAGTGGAATCATCGGAAAAACACACGGGGTCAGTAACGCGATTAATCCCCCCAGAAAGCCAAGGCCAAAAATGACAAGAAGGCCTGTCTGCCCTTCTGAAGAACTTCCACCTATTCCTCTTAGGACATCTTTATTTTTTAAATCGAGTTTAAGGGCGTTGGCCATGGCTATGCTGCTGGCATCCAGGCTTTCTTCTACCGGAGCTATTTCGGATCCGTCAAGCGAAAAATAAAATACTTTATCCTGAGGGATACAAACTTCCTTACAGACCTGGTAGAAAAGCTCCACTTTAACCTGATTAATATCCGGTTTCAACATCCGGATTTTCTGCTTAAAAACAGCTTCTTTCTTAAAAAGCGTTTCCTCTACTTCAAAAATCTCACTGTATACTTTTAAGGTAGCACTTTCAGTAGTGCTTCCTATCAATTCGTATTCTGATCCTTCATTTACATAGGTAAATTCACTGGGGAGTGAACCACCTTCAGCCGTAAATTGCGAATACAGATGCCAACCCTCATCGATGGTGGCTTTCATGATCAATTCGTATTGAGAATCACCCAGAGGGATCAGGTCCTGACTCCAAACTACAGGATCTTCGCCATCCTGTGCAAAAGACACCAGGGCCATTAAAAACAAAACCGTATTCGAAATCAGTTTTTTCATTCTGCTAAAGTAACCTTGAGTATATGCCTTGTTTTTTCTGTGATTTTAAACCGATCGTCGGCTCTCCTGCCAATGATCCAGACAATATCATCCCCACAACATAGGAGCCATTGATTTTGTTTGGCAACGGCATCCATTTTTTCATCTTTAAAGAATTTGGACACTTTTTTTCTCCCTTCCATTCCCAGGGGATAAAAATAGTCGCCTTTTTTCCATTTCCTGACAGTGAGTTTATGGTTTAACGTTTCTTTATCTATGTATAGTATGGTATTGTTCTTTTCTTTAATCTCTTCAACCTCCTCAATCCTGATCTCAAGAGGCAGATCACCTGTAACTTCCGGAATTTCATCAGTTTCACTTACGGGGCCCTGCTTAGCGAATTCCTGTAAAATAAGATGTTTTCTATCCTTGATAAGTCGGTGGGTTTTGGAATGCACTTCCTTCCCACTCATTGCAGAGAGTAATGCTGTGACATCAGCCCATGAAGTAAATCCATAGGGCTTAAAAATTTCATACATATAACTTTCTACAGGCTGGAATTTATTTAGCGCCTCCAGGGAAATTTTATATCCTTTGTGATAAGGAACAAAAAGATCCTCTCTTATACCTTTCACATAATCAGTAAGCATTTGGGCAGATCCAGAGAGGTACTGTAAAGAGTTTGCAAAATTACTAAGAAAGGTCGGGTGAAGTTCCTTTAGCAAGGGAACTACTTCATGCCTGATTTTATTTCGCAGGTATTTGGTGTCTTCGTTACTAAGATCTTCCCGCCAGTAAATATTATTTTGCCTGGCATACTCCTGAATCTGTTCCCGTGTAAAGGGAAGTAAAGGCCTGATGACCTTATTGTTTTCCTCTGGGATACCACTCAATCCCTCTAAGCCGGTTCCTCTTGATAGATTGATCAGAAATGTTTCAAGGGCATCATCCAGATGGTGTGCTGTTAGCACCCAGGATAACTCATTTTTTTTCAATAGTTCATCGAACCATTGATATCGCAGATTCCGCGCCGCCATCTGAATGGAAAGTCGGTGCTCACCGGCATACGCCTTAGTTTCGAACCGTGTTGAAAACAGCTTTACATTCAATTGATTGGCTAAATCTTTTACAAAGCGTTCATCGTCTTCACTTTCCTGACCTCGGAGTAAAAAATTACAATGTGCCAGGGAAAAGTTCAAACCTGTGGCAGCACATAAATGGGCCAGTACTACACTGTCTATTCCTGCGCTACAGGCTACTATACCGGGACGATCTGATAGTTTAGAATGAGAATTTGCAATATGTTGTCTGAATGCGTCTAACACCCTGCAAAGGTAAGAAAGAAAGGTTTGGCACTTATCTCAAATGCCGGCAACGTTTATTTCGGAAGCTCTATTCCCCAAGGCTACCGAGCCATTTCTCCAGGGCCTGCTTATGTTCTTTTGCCTTTTCGGAATCGGTAATTCCATCGCCTGAACTGAAAGTATGGTTAAAAGAGGGAAGTGAAAAGGTGGCTATTATTTCTCCGCCGAATCTCGGCAGCATATCTTCAGTCTTTGCCAGAGAACTGCTTGCCCCTCTCCTACCGGGAGAAGTACTCATAAGGAAGATTTTTGTGTTCTCCAGGAAATTGCGCTCCAGTCTCGACAGCCAGTCGATCAAATTCTTAAAATAAGCTGAAGGATTGTTATTGTGTTCGTTTACAGAGAGTAAAAGTCCATCACAATTTCGGATGTCATCCCTCAATTCAGCAAGGGAATTGGTGTAACCAAACTCCTTTTCATGGTCTACACTAAACATGGGGAGGTCATATAGCGACATATTCATCACCTGAATATTATGCCCTTCGATCAGTGAAACGGTGTGTTTTACGAGTTGAAAATTGATGGAAGTGGAAGAATTACTTCCGGCAAAGGCCAGAATTTTACTCATGATCTGAATCTAAGTTTAAAGTCTAAGAGGTACGAAAATACCGTAAAATCGAATTAAATGTAAAGTATTGTATTAATTTTGCACCTGAAAACATCCAAACACCCTGTAAATTAAGTATATAGGTTGTTGAATAGTATGGAACAAAAGACAAACCGACTTCATTTTATTGATGCCATAAGGGCCTGGGCCATCCTGATGATGCTCCAGGGACATTTTGTGGATGGTTTGCTCGATCCCGCTTTCAGGGATCCGCAAAATGGAGTTTATTCGTTATGGCTTTATTTCAGGGGAATCACTGCCCCTGTGTTTTTTACGGTTTCCGGATTTATTTTCACCTACCTTCTCATCAGGGTACCTCAAACGGGCTTTGAGAATCCCAGGATTAAAAAAGGACTGAAACGCGGATTACAACTCCTGCTTATTGGCTACCTCCTGCGATTAAATTTATTCGGCCTGTTACAGGGTAAACTTTATGATGCTTTCTTCCTGGTGGATGTGCTTCATTGTATAGGAATTTCGATAATGGCTATCATAGCGGTGTACCTGCTTACAGCAAAGCTGAGGAAATGGGCCCTCCCCCTGGCGCTTTCAGGCATTTCCATCGTTCTTTTCCTGTTTGAACCACTATATTCTTCCTGGACCTTTTCGGCCTTACCTGAAGGAATTGCCAATTATTTTACCAGAAGCAATGGTTCTGTTTTTACAGTGATACCCTGGGTTGGATATACAGCGTTTGGCGGGTTCCTGGCGGTTTTATTCAGAAGATATCTTTCCAATAAGAATTTGTATTCAACTGCCATCTGGCTTTCTCTAATAACCGGTTTCAGCCTGATATATTTTTCCTCTCCTTTCTTCTATTCGCTGTACGAATTGAGTGGAATTTCCCTTTTCCGAGATATAGTTTCCAATAATTATCTCTTTATCCGATTAGGCGATGTGTTGATTGTATTTGCAGTATTTATGCTGATCCGAAAAATGCTGACTCAGCCTACCCTTTTGCGCATTGGGCAAAATACCCTCTCTATTTATGTGATTCATTTTGTTATCCTGTACGGTAGTTTTACAGGTTTGGGACTGTACCGATTTTTCCATCAAAGTCTTAGTCCGGCAGTCGCAATCGCAGGAGCGCTTGCCTTTATGATGGTATGCTCCTACGCTGCTCTTAAATACGATAGGCATGAGGTGATGATTAAAGGGCATATCCGTTCTACCATAAAGGGTGGCAAACCCTTTGCTTTACGCGCTTATTATTCCCTTTCAGAATTACTTATTATACTACAAGACAGATTATTAAGACTATTTAATATAACCAAAGGTT
>JABDQK010000332.1 GCA_013042255.1 Flavobacteriaceae bacterium
CCTCCGCAAAATAATCACTCATAATTTTAACCGCATCAAAATTCCTGGCCTCTTTGCCGTTTCTGATGATCTCTACCGAATTCATAACTACATCCACGCCCGGCCGGTCGCCCTGGCCGGTTTCAACGTTTCCAATAGAGTCAACCACCGACATTCCTTCTACAACTTCCCCGAAAACGGTGTGTCTTCCATCAAGCCATGGAGTTGGTTTCAAAGTAATAAAGAATTGGCTGCCGTTTGTTTTAGGTCCGCCATTGGCCATGGATAAAATACCTGCCCTATCATGGCGTAGGGAATCGACGATCTCATCCTTAAAACGATACCCGGGATATCCCGATCCGCTGGCGGTAGGATCACCCCCCTGGATCATAAAATCAGACATTACCCTGTGGAAGATAAGTCCGTCATAGTATTTCTTTTCTTTGTATTGCTCACTTACAAAAGGATTCGTGCCTTCCGCAAGGGAAACAAAATTGGCCACCGTCACTGGTGTTTTAGTGTGTTCAAGTTTAAGAATGATGTCACCTTTGGTGGTTTTGATATCGGCAAAGATGCCATCCCCCAAATGGGTGTACTGACTCGATTTACATCCGATAAGAAGTATTAATAGGGTTGCGTAATAGAAATAGGTCTTTTTCATCTAATAATTAAATTTAGGGTGTACTACTTTTTTCGTCTGGTTCAATATCAATTATGGTAATTACTGCTTTCAGGGGTACATTGACTCCAATTTTGTTTTTGTCACCCAAATACCCGTAACCTAGAGATGACGGGAATAGAAAGGTGGCCTTTTCTCCTTCTTTCAAGAGCTTAATACTGTTTCTCAAGCCCGGAAACAAACCCTGTTTATCAACTTTATACGTTTGAAGGCCTAACTCGTCTTCAGTATAAATAGTATCATTCTCAAAGGTCAGCAGGGTATAGGTGAATTGGACGATGTCATTGGTTTGTGGCGTATAACTACTCACTTCATTGCTAAGTTCGTAGGTATACCAACTCCCATCTGCAGTGGTTTTGTACTCTTTAAGACTGTCTTTATTTATGATCTCCCGGATCATTTGCTCTTCTGCCGCTAATAGACGTTTATTCCTTTCGGCAGATTCCTTAATAAAAGATCCTGAATTCACTTTCACGGGTTTGCGTGCTACAGGTTCCTGACAAGCAGAGACCGCGAGAATAGCAAGTAAGAGAATTCGTTTTTTCATGCGTTTAATTCACTTTTATGTTGCTCTAAGAGAGTTCGGAAATAGGTTACTGTTTCCTTCATGGATCGCGTGCTTTTCCCTCCTGCCGCATTGGTATGGCCACCTCCTTCAAAATAGGAACGGGCAAATTCATTTACGGAGAAATCACCTTCTGACCGAAAAGAAATCTTTATAATCCCTTCATCTCTGTTCTCGATAAAGATGACCGCCATACGTATCCCTGCAAGGGTAAGCCCGTAATTCACAAATCCTTCCGTATCCCCTTTCTTAAAATCATTTTTGTCTAATTCCTCCTGACTAAGAGTGATGTATGCTGTTGAATACTCGGGAAGGATAACCAGGTTATTAAGGGCACAACCCAGAAGATGTAACCTGCTGGGAGTGTTGGTGTCGAATATTTCCCTGTGGATCTCTGAATTTCGTGCTCCTTTGTCTATCAAGGCAGCCACAACCCTATGCGTTTCGCTGGTGGTTGCTGCGTATTTAAAAGATCCTGTATCGGTGAGAATACCTGCATAAAGGCAATCTGCTATTTCTGAGTTTATCTCATTTCCCCCTCCCAGCGCTTTAATCATATGGAAGATCATCTCACAGGTAGAACTCATGCTTGTATCTGAATACATGACTGAGGCGTAATTAGCCGGACTCTGATGGTGATCTACCATCACAAAGGTTGTGTCTGTTTCCTCAAGGACTTCCTTCATTTGTCCGATCCTGCCTAAATCATTGAAATCTACTGTAAAGATGAGGGTAGAAGTTGCGATTAATTCCTTAGCCTGTGCATTCTGTTTTTCATAGATTATGACATTCCCGGTACCCGGCATCCACTTCAGGAATTCCGGATAATCATTTGGGCTGATCACAACAGAAGAATGCCCTTTTTTTACTAAATAATGATGGAGCCCTAAGGCAGCGCCAATAGCATCGCCGTCAGGATTTTTATGGGGGATAATAGCAATTTTCTGGGGAGTGCTAAGCAAGGCTTCTAAGGCCCGGACATCTGCTGAATTCATGCCTGCAAAGATACGATTTAAATGAAATACCCGTCACTAAATTGAATCAGGTTAAATTATCACTAACTTTTAAATCATTGATTAAATCAAACTCCAAAAAAAATTACTTTAGTATTAAATTTAAAGTCGATGCAAAAAAAACACCTCCTTTACCTGCTTTTAGCTGTATTTATTAATTGTAAAACTACTCAGGTTTCTAAGAAGCAGGAAGTTTCTAAGGGAGACTTCACTATCGCATTTGGTTCCTGTAACAGACATGATGTAAATAACATACTCTGGGATGATGTACTGAAGGTTGATCCGGATATTTGGATCTGGGGAGGTGATATAATCTATGCGGATACTGATGATCCCGGAAAAATAGCCGAAATGTACGAAGAGCAAAGGAGTGTGCCCGGCTATGCCCAGGTCCTCAGTGAAATTGAGGTCATTGGCACCTGGGACGACCACGATTACGGCCTGAATGATGGAGGAAATGAATTTGAAGCTAAAGGGGAAAGTCAGCAGGTTTTCCTCGATTTTATGGATGTACCCAAAACCGATCCCAGACGTCAGAGAGAAGGGGTGTATGCCAGCCATGATTACCAAACCCCAAAGGGTGAAGTTAAGGTCCTGGTACTGGATACCCGATTCTTCAGATCGGCACTTACCCCTTCCAGCACAAAAGGCAATAGGTATATGCCCGGAATTTACGGAGAAGGTACCGTATTGGGTGATGAGCAATGGACCTGGCTGGAAAAGGAATTGAACTCATCCAAGGCTGATTTTAACATTATTGTAAGCAGTATACAGTTTCTTTCTGATCAACACGGATTTGAGACTTGGGGAAATTTTCCTCATGAGGTCGACAGGCTTAAAAAGACCATTTCAGAATCGGGCGCCCGGGGTGTTATCATTCTTTCCGGGGACCGTCATATATCAGAATTTTCGGGCACTGAGGTTGAGGGTTTGAACTACCCCCTAATTGATTTTACCAGTAGCGGACTTACTCATGTTTATTCCAGTTTTTCGGGAGAACCAAATCCCGGCAGGATAGGGGAGGTGGTAGCCATAAAGAGCTTCGGCCTGCTGCGGATCCATTTTAATTCAAGAAAGGTTGAAATGGAAATGATTGGGGATGATGGAAAGGTCCTGAATCAACTATCACAAGAGTATTAATGTTGTAGGTTGCGATCAGATAGCGTACTTTTGCCGAAAATTTTTATCGAATGACAGGAAACAGAACATTTACAATGATCAAACCCGATGCGGTAGAGAATGGCCATATTGGTGCTATTCTGGAAAAGATCACCTCTGCGGGATTTAAGATCATCGCTATGAAATATACGCAGCTCAGCAAGCGCGATGCTCGCGAGTTTTACGCTATCCACAAAGAGCGACCTTTCTTTGATGAGTTGGTAAACTTTATGACCAGAGGCCCGATTGTTTCGGCTATTCTGGAAAAGGATAATGCTGTAGAAGATTTCAGGGCCCTGATAGGTGCAACCAACCCTGCGGAAGCTGCCGAAGGAACCATCCGAAAGTTATTTGCAAAAGATATCGGAGAAAATGCAGTTCACGGGTCGGACAGCGATGAAAATGCAGCCATAGAAGGCGCTTTCCATTTTTCCGGTAGGGAGATCTACTAACAAAGTTTAAAAGGATTATTTAAAAGGGACTTCCATTATTGGGAGTCCTTTTTTGTGTTTGGTGAGAAATCTACCGAAGTACAATCTTCTTTACAACTTCCCTGCCTACCTCTTCGTTCAGGAGATTGACGATCTTCGATTTTCCCAGGCTGAGTTCTTCCCTTAGGACGGAGGAGGAAAGGGAGACAAATAAGGTTCCATTTCTAAGGTCAAGGCCCGTGGTATAATTGTTTACGCCATTACCCATCAAGGAAACCCAGGCTTCCTTTACCAAAACCTTGTCTAATCCCTTCTGCAATTTATTGGAAGAAATAAATTCCTGAAGGGCTTCACCGATGGAAACATTGTTTTTTTTTCTTACCATAATTAGTCGAGGATAACAGGATGATACCGCCTATAAATATAACGAATCTGCTCATTATTTTTTAAAACGAGCAATGTTTCTGTCAGTTGTTCAATTTCTTCCTCCCATTCACTCATCTCATTGTTATACAACATGATAAAAGCATCATTTCTAGCTGAGAGTGAAAAATTTTCTGCATCGTCTGAAGTGATAAAACTACCATCGGGAAGAGGTTGAACCTTCTTCCTGTATCCTTTCATACCGGAAACTTCAATATAATCGACCGTAGTATTGATTTCATAACGCTTTTTGTCCCCTGAGGGGAATTCAACTACAGAAATTTCCCAGTACCCGTTTAGAAGTTCCAGATCTTCTTTTTCTATCTTTTGCCCACAGGAAATAAATAGGATCATCAATAAAATTACAGTTAGCTGCCTCATTTTATAAAGGGAATATTTTATAGGTCTGATGTATTTCTTTAATAATTCTTTCCGTGCGTTCTGCATGGGTATCACTTATGAATATCTGACCAAAGTTATCATCTTCCACCAGGGATATAATATGAGCCACCCGACTTTCGTCAAGTTTGTCAAAAATATCATCCAACAGCAGGATGGGAGTAGTGCCTACCAGTTTTTTAAGCAGCTTGAACTGGGCAAATTTCAAGGCGATAAGAAATGATTTCTGTTGCCCCTGACTCCCGAATTTTTTAATGGGAAAAGTACCTATTTCAAAATCGAGATCGTCTTTGTGTACCCCAACACTGGTGTATTGCAGGGCCCTGTCGCGGTCGATATTCGCCGAAAGCAAATCGGCAAGACTGGCCTCGTGTAAACGGGAATTGTAAATGAGATTAACCTCTTCAGTATCCCCCGAAATGAGGCGGTACTGTTCCTTGAAAATAGGATGGATTTCTTCTGTAAATGCTACCCTTTTATCATAGATCTGCTGCCCGTAAGAGTGTAATTGCTCGTTGTATACTTCAATGGTTTTTGGATCATAGGTATGGTTGGCGGCGAAATATTTTAATAGTGCATTTCGCTGCGATACAGCCTTTTGGTAATTCAGCAGGGCATGCAGATATTCAGGGTCTGATTGTGAAATGACTCCATCCATAAATTTTCTGCGCGTTTCACTCCCTTCGATGATGAGGTCACGATCTGCAGGGGAAATAATAACCAGGGGCAGAAGGCCTATATGTTCAGACAGTCGGTCATAGGCCTTACCATTCCTCCGGATCACCTTTTTAACATTGCGTTTCAGGGAACAGACGATCTTTTCCTCCCTTCCTTTGAGAGAAAAAGTTCCTTCAATCACGAAAAAGTCTTCTCCGTGTTTGATATTCTGGGTGGCGATGGGATTGAAATAACTCTTACCAAAAGACAGATGATAAATGGCATCGAGCATGTTGGTTTTTCCTCTGCCGTTATTTCCAACAAAGCAATTGATCTTGGAATCAAACTCGAATTGAATATCGCTGAAGTTTTTGTAATTAAGCAGGGAAATCTTCTGAAGAAACATTAAAAGTAGTGTTGAAAATAGATTTTTGGGCCGAATATTATCCAAAAATAACAAATAAATACCCTTCGGTTTTCGATAAAAACTTTATTTTTGCGCGATCAATCAAAGGAACTATGGCGACATATAAGAAGAGGGGGTACAAGCCTAAGAACAAAGAAGAGGAAAAAGCCCTG
>JABDQK010000333.1 GCA_013042255.1 Flavobacteriaceae bacterium
CTTTCATAGCCTTTTGAAAGAGGCGTGTTGCGTAAAGGATAATGGGGAGTATGGCAAATACGAGTAACGACAACCTCCAGTTCATCCAAAGCATCATACTGGCTGCGGCTAGCATCTTGAGCAAGTCGGATACGATGGTAAAAAATCCCTGACTAAAGATCTCACCTATCCTTTGCATATCGGCAACTGCTCTGGTCACCAAAACACCAATGGAAGAATTGTCGAAATACTTCATCCTGAATCCCAGCATCCTTTTAAACAGCAGAATCCTGATATCCTTAATTACTGACTCGCCAAGCCAGTTGGCGTAATAGTTAAACAGAAGTTGAAATACCACCTGTCCCACGAGTACACCGAGCATGGCAAAGGATAAAACCAACAACTTATCCATATCCCTTACATTGATGGCGTCATCGATAATATTCCTTAGAATGTAGGGAGTAAGGACAGCAAAAAAAGTAAGTAGGATACCCGCTAAAGCAACCCCGTAAAAAGTGAGCCTGTACGGCCTTGTCTGGGCGAGTAATCGTTTAAATAAATTATAGTCAAAGGCTTTGCCTGTTTCCTTATCCATGTAGTTGAAATAGGGTATCGGGATATCTAATCTTCATCAAATATAACCCTTTTGCAGGCACTGAAACGCCGGCTTCCCCCCTGTCTTTGCTTTTTATAATACTATTAACATTCTCAACTGTTGATTTCCCAAGACCCACATCAAGCAAGGTGCCTACTACAGCCCTGACCATATTCCTCAGAAAGCGGTCTGAGGTAATAGTAAAGATCAGGGTGTCGCCTTCTCTTCTCCATTTTGCTTCTTTTAGGCGACAGACATATGTCTTAACATCTGTATTCGATTTTGAAAAGCATTCAAAATCGCTGTGCTTTAGCAACTCCGCTGATGCAAGATTCATCGCTTCCATATCAAGAGGAAGGTGAATGTAATGGGCCCAATCTGTTGAAAAAGGATCTTTTCGCAGGACCACACGGTATTCATAAGTACGTTCAAGAGCATCGAATCGGGCATGGGCCTTTGGTACCACCTCCCTGATTTCGCGAACAGCAATATCCTCTGGAAGAAAAGCATTGAGTCTGTGCACCAATTCAGCCGATTCCAGTTTATTGTCGATATCAAAGTGAGCAAAAAGTTGCCGTGCATGAACCCCGGCATCGGTCCTACCCGCTCCTACTAGTTGCACCTCTGCCCTTAGCAGTGTAGACATGGCCTCTTCCATAGTTTGCTGAATGCTCGTGGCTTTGGGTTGTCTTTGCCATCCGTGATAAGCTTTGCCGTTATAAGAAAATTCAATAAAATATCTCAAAGTGAAATCTTATTTTTGTCCGGCACAAATATACCCCTTTCATGACCAAAATCTTATTGCTTTCAGACACCCATGGATATTTAGATGATTCAATTCTCAAATATGTCAGGCAAGCTGATGAAGTCTGGCATGCAGGAGATATAGGTACCATAGAGGTTGCAGATAAGCTGGCTACAATAAGACCATTAAAAGCTGTGCATGGAAATATTGACAATGCGATGATACAGGGCGAATATCCCTTAGATCAACGTTTTTTATGTGAAGAAGTGGATGTGTGGATCACGCATATCGGAGGTTATCCCAACCGATACAGTCCCCGGATTAAACAACAGATTGCTCAAAACCCTCCTAAATTATTTATCAGCGGTCATTCCCATATCCTTAAGGTGATGTGGGACAAAAAGCTGAATTTACTGCATATGAACCCAGGAGCTTGTGGGAAGCAGGGGTTTCATCAGATGAGAACCATGCTCCGCTTTGAAATCAATCAAAAGGAAATACAGAAACTGGAAGTGATAGAGCTCGGCAAGCGCTGAAGAAGGTATAGTTTCCGATACAGTAAAATGACATTAGGCTCATTCAATCGATTCAAAAAACAAAAAACCCCGGTATGGCAACCGGGGTTTCACGCACTAATACTACTAAGATGTTAGGTTTAACGTAAGCGGTCAACAGATTTTACAAGATCCTCATCCTTTTTGATAGCCCTGTTGGCCAG
>JABDQK010000336.1 GCA_013042255.1 Flavobacteriaceae bacterium
TACAGGGTGGTGACTTTGGTCAATACCCCTTCAGGATCAAATTCAAAAGATTCTTTTCCGTAATCGGTAATCACAAGACACCTCTTCACCTTTCCCAATAACTGGAAATCTGAGGTGTTAAATACGCGGGGTTCCTGCCCGTTTAAAGACATGACCACCAAGATCATAACGACCAGCTGGAAACTTGAGAAATAATCCCTGAAGTAGTTTTTTACCATCAATTCAAAATTACGGCTTCTTTCCGCAATGGAAAACAAAATATATGCCGAAAAAAAAGAGGTAGCGCAAACTACCTCTTTTATCAACTTAGAACAGTGTTCTATTTTACTTCCTCAAAATCAACGTCTTCCACGTTATCTCCTTCCTTGGCACTGTCTGCAGCTGTAGGTTCACCATCAGCTGATGGCCCGCCTTCCTGTGCTGCCTGTGCTTTGTACATTTCCTCTGAAGCAACTTTCCAGGCTTCATTGATCTTCTCAAGCGCAGGAGTCACCTGGGCAACGTCCTTGGTTTCGTAAGCTTTTTTAAGCTCTTCGAGAGCAGCTTCGATCGGTTTTTTCTTGTCATCAGACAATTTATCACCGAATTCCCCCAATTGTTTTTCCGTCTGGAAGATCATCGCATCCGCTTCATTCAGCTTTTCAGCTGTTTCTTTCGCTTTCTTATCGGCCTCAGCATTTGCTTCAGCTTCAGATTTCATCTTTTCGATTTCCTCTTCTGTAAGACCTGAAGATGCTTCAATCCGGATATCCTGAGTCTTGTTCGTAGCCTTATCTGTGGCAGACACCTTGATAATACCGTTCGCATCTATATCAAAGGTGACTTCAATCTGAGGCGTCCCTCTGGGTGCAGGTGGAATTCCGTCCAAATGGAACCTTCCGATAGTTTTGTTATCTGCAGCCATTGGCCTTTCTCCCTGAAGTACATGGATTTCAACCGAAGGCTGATTATCCGCTGCGGTAGAAAATACCTGCGACTTCTTTGTAGGAATAGTAGTATTTGCTTCTATTAATTTTGTCATGACCCCTCCCATGGTCTCAATTCCAAGGGATAGCGGAGTTACGTCGAGGAGAAGAACATCCTTCACATCACCGGTCAATACTCCCCCCTGAATAGCAGCACCTACTGCTACTACCTCATCGGGATTCACCCCTTTTGAAGGTTTCTTACCGAAGAATTTCTCTACGGCTTCCTGTACTGCTGGTATCCTTGTAGATCCACCCACGAGAATGATCTCATCGATATCGCTTTTTGACAACCCGGCAGATTTCAATGCGGTTTCACAAGGTTCAATAGTCCTTTTTACCAGATCAGCGATTAATTGCTCAAATTTTGCCCTTGCAAGCGTTCGCACCAGGTGTTTTGGTCCTGAAGCGGTGGCAGTAACGTAAGGCAGGTTAATCTCTGTCTGAGTAGAACTTGATAATTCGATTTTTGCCTTTTCTGCAGCTTCCCTCAGTCTTTGAAGGGCCATAGGATCTTTCCTCAGATCTATTCCTTCTTCTTTATTAAACTCATCCGCCAGCCAGTCGATCACTTTCTGATCTACATCGTCACCCCCTAAATGGGTATCTCCATCAGTTGATAACACTTCGAAAACTCCATCCCCTAATTCGAGAATAGATACATCGTGGGTTCCTCCACCAAAGTCGAATACCACAATTTTCTGATCTTTATGTTTCTTATCTAAACCATAAGCAAGTGAAGCAGCGGTAGGTTCGTTGATGATCCTCTCTACCTTTAAACCTGCAATCTCTCCGGCTTCTTTGGTAGCTTGTCGCTGTGCATCATTAAAATAGGCAGGTACAGTAATCACCGCCCTGCTTACTGACTGCCCCAGGTAGTCCTCAGCAGTCTTTTTCATTTTCTGAAGAATCATGGCAGACAACTCCTGAGGAGTGTATAAACGCCCATCGATATCCACACGGGGGGTATCGTTATCTCCTTTTAATACTTTATACGGAACTCTTTCAGCTTCTTTTTTTGATTCGGAGTATTTATTTCCCATAAACCTCTTGATGGAGTAAATGGTCTTGTGGGGATTTGTCACTGCCTGTCTTTTGGCAGGATCACCCACTTTGATCTCTCCGCCTTCTACAAAGGCAATTACAGATGGTGTGGTCCGCTTCCCTTCGGCATTCGGAATCACAACTGGCTCATTCCCCTCCATTACGGAAACACAGGAGTTGGTTGTACCCAAATCTATCCCAATAATTTTGCTCATCTTATCTCTTTTAATATTAATAGTTTCAATTCAATTTGCTATGTCAAATGTCAAACATAGTGCCAACCCCTTGAAACTGACAGGTTGTCACTTACTTCAAAAGAATAATGGCTAAATACGGGAGGGGAAGCAGCTACTGAAGACTCAACATACCTATTCTATGCAACCTTCCTTTCTACGCGTATCGATAATGTAGAGAAGTTTCCATCCTTCCTGTTCTTTGATAAGCTGGAAGAAATTGACGCCACAATGGCTTATGTTACCATTGATCCAGAACTCATAAGGTGTCCAGGCCTGAGCCAGGCTGCCATCTACTTTTACCGAAATGGACAACAACCGTTCTTGAAATTGTACTGAATCCGGAATACTGACTATTGATTTTACAAATCTTTCATAAGGCACATTCACCACACTGTCATGTCCCTCAGACGATTTTCCTATAGTTTGCATTCTGATGTCGGACGAAGCCTTATCCCTTAGCTTGGTAGCATCCTGGTCGTGAAATGCCTGAAAAAAATCTTTTATGGCTGTTTCAACATTTTTTTCGGGATTATCCTGTGCAAATCCAATAGTTGCCGTAAAAAGGATCAATAGAGCTATATACACTTTCATTTAGATTCTGTGTTTCGGATCATTTTCAACTAATGTACACAATAATGGCAAACCCATGGACGAGCTGATTACTAATTACTCATTTCTCCTTACATTTAACGCTCAAACGAACTACTATGTCAGTCGCTAAGAAAGAGTATAAAAGAGTTACTGTTAAGTCCCTGGTGGATATGAAAAAGCAGGGGGAGAAAATTTCCATGCTTACCGCTTATGATTATTCCATGGCCAAA
>JABDQK010000093.1 GCA_013042255.1 Flavobacteriaceae bacterium
ACTTCACGTTTATTAAAGGAAGATTGGGCAATCAAAGAAATTATCGCCCCCTCCAGCTCACGAATGTTAGTCTTTATGTGTTTGGCCACATATTCAATGATTTCATCAGGCATTTCCACACCATCTCTGTACAATTTATTTTTGAGGATGGAAATCCTTGTTTCGTAATCCGGGTTTTGTAGCTCAGCAGATAAGCCCCATTTAAATCTGGACAACAATCGCTGTTCGATATCCTGCATATCTACGGGAGCTTTGTCTGAAGTGAGGATTACCTGTTTGCCATTTTGATGCAGATGGTTGAAGATATGGAAGAATACATCCTGAGTTCCCGATTTCCCGGATAAGAATTGTACATCATCAATGATAAGAACGTCGATCAGCTGATAGAAATGAATGAAATCATTTCTGGTGTTCTTTTTAACCGACTCAATATATTGCTGGGTAAATTTCTCAGCTGAAATATAAAGGACGGTACGTTCCGGATATTTGTCTTTGATATCGACGCCTATAGCATGGGCGAGATGTGTTTTTCCCAACCCAACTCCTCCGAAAATCAATAATGGATTAAAAGAAGTGCCTCCGGGCTTGTTGGCCACAGCCATTCCTGCCGATCTGGCCAGTCGGTTAGAATCTCCTTCCAGGAAGTTTTCGAAATTATAATTGGGATTTAGTTGTGATTCTATTTTGATATTTCGAATCCCAGGAATTACGAAAGGGTTCTTGAGTTCCGGATTTTTTGATTTTACAGGCACATCCATCTCCTGTGTACTGACATTGCCACGGTTTGTACTGGGTATACGTTCCGTAAAAGGTTCTTTGTTCCCGTAAGTGTTCTCCATTTTAATAATGTAAACCAATTTGGCCTGTTCTCCGAGTTCCTTTGTAAGTGCAACTTTTAATAATTTCACATAGTGTTCTTCCAGCCATTCGTAGAAAAATTTACTGGGAACTTGAATGCTTAGGGCTTTTTCGGAAAGTTTAACAGGTTTGATAGGTTCAAACCACGTTTTGAATGCCTGCGGTTGGATGTTATCTTTGATAAATGCCAAACAATTGTTCCATACGGAATTAGCAGTAACACTCATTTTAAAAACGCTCTATTTTTGTTGGTTAGTGATTTAAGCCAGTTGGTTTGAGAAAGTGTCGTGAAACTTTCTTTTAGAGTGAGACAAATATGTGAACAAAAAAGCTAAAAAAAAAATCATTTGAGGTTGAATTTATCCTTTTTTTTTCGCATGTTCCGGCTCATAATTCCTCCTTTCTAAATATATACTTTTTAACTGAAAAATGGGGCATCAAAACAAATTTTCTTTTCGAGTTCGATATGGGGAAACAGACCAGATGGGCGTGGTCTACCACGGTAATTATGCCCAATACCTTGAGATGGGCAGGGTAGAGTGGTTGAGGTCCCTAGGATTTTCTTACAAGCAGATGGAAAAAGACGGAATCATGTTGCCGGTAATTTCCTTACAGATGGATTTCAAGAAATCGGCAACCTATGATGACCTGATCACAGTCGTCACCCGACTTTCAAAACCGCCCCTAGTTAAAATTGAATTTGAATACGAAATTCGCAACGAAAGAGACGAATTGTTGGTTACCGCCAGAACGGTATTGGCTTTTATGGATATGAAAACTGGGCGTCCTATAAAATGTCCCGATTCCATATTGCTTCTTCTCAATTCGGATTAGCAGATGAATCACTTTCTAATATCACATCAACACCTTTCATAGCTTCGAATTTTTTCCTTACTTCATTTACTTTATTTCTCGGAACATTCAGCCTATACTTTACTCTGGTACCTGACGATTGATCGAGTAGCTGGAGTTGATTCTTTTTAATAAGGCGCATAACCACATTAATTGAGCTGTAATCAAGCTCTACTGTAATGGCACTGAATATGGTTTTTTTAATGGTCTTTACATCCTCAAGAGTGAGTTGTGCAGTTTTTTTATAGGCAGAAATGAGTCCGCCAACACCAAGTTTGGTCCCCCCGAAATACCTTACAACAGCCACCAGAACCTGAGTAAGTCCAAAGGCCTGAATCTGACCGTAAATCGGTAATCCTGCAGAATTATTAGGTTCCCCGTCATCATTCGCCCGCCAGCTAACAACATCCATTCCCAGTTGCCAGGCATAGCATACATGGTTGGCACCCTTGTGTTCCTGCCTGATATTTTCCAGGATTGTCTTGATTTCTTCTTCATTTTTGACAGGATATGCGAATCCTATGAATTTACTGTTCCGATCCTTGTATAGGATACCTTTAGCAGGAGTGGCTATTGTTTTATACTGATCAGTAGACATATTTCTTCATTTAAAAGGCTGCAACCAGAAGGATGCTCAGAATGGCCAGGCCAATTCCTATCCAGTTCCTGAAACTGAGTACTTCCCTGAAGAGCAGTATGCCCAGTAAGGTCGAAAACATTACAATGGCCACATTGTTAATGGTAAATACGGATGCGCTGTTCAATACTTCGTTTTGCAGTGCGCGGAGGAGAAAATAAATCGAAAAGAAATTGGGAACCCCAAGGGCTATACCACCTAAAATGCTTTGGGGAGCTATCCGGATCTTTGCCGTAAAGGACTTGAAAAGGATAAAAACTAAACCACAACACCCGGCACTGGCAAAAACCGTAGAAGAAAAAACGGGAAATTCTTCAGAAGGCACTAAGAACTGCTCGGCGTACTGTATACTGGCATCGATTACCCCTGAGCCCAGAAAAACCATTAGCGGCAGATATAATGATCGTCTGTCGAAAGGAAGGTGCGCTTTTCGCATCGAACTAAAATAGACCGCACATAAGGCAAGGATAACACCAAGTGCTTTTAAGATTCCCAATTCCTCACCATATAAAAATACCCCAAGTACAACTGGGATACTTAATGACATCTTTGTAGCCACTGAGGCAACCGATACACCTAAAACCTGAGATGTTTTTGCCATAAGATTGAAAATGATAATAAAGAGGACTCCTAGGGCAAGCGTGCCAATAAACCAGCTTTTGCCAGGGATTTCCAGTGGACTAACCTTATTGTCCATCATGGTGAAACCCACTAAACAAGCAGTAAAGTAGTTTATAATAATGGCGTACAGGGTTTGCACTTTAAATCGGGCGTAAAGCTTAAAGATTACAAAGATCAGACTGGAACAAAGAATACTCAGGGCTAGGTACAGCATATCATAAATATTTTATGATGTCTGATACTTCTTCCTTTCCAACTTGCAGGTGCCAGGTCTTCAGGCCTAAATTTCGCGCACTTAGGATGTGTTCCAGTGTATCGTCTACAAAAAGGGTTTCCTGTGGCCGCAGGGAATGAGTCGCAAGTATGATTCTGAAAACCTCGGCATCTGGTTTGCGCATTTTCATTTCATGTGAGAGATAAAAACCTTCAAAGCAATCTCTAAAAATCTCGTAGGTCTCTTTTCCCATTTCTTCCTTTGCCCTTTCTATATGAAGTACATTCGTATTGCTTAATAAAAACAGCCTGAATTTTCCTTTGGCAGCCAAGTCTTTTATGAAGTCGAGACGGGGTTCCGGGAAATCGAGAATTATAGCATTCCAGGCCCTAATTAATTTCTTCTCCTCTATTCCCGGGAAGTAATTCTGCGCCATTTTTACAAATTCCGAGCTTGTCAGCAAGCCTTTCTCAAAGCTGAAAATCATGGGATACAATTCTTCATCAATCTCATGGTAACCAGCATTTGCCAGTTCGCGGACGGTGGCATCTTTGTCCAGATTTATAAATACATCTCCAAAATCGAAAAGTATATTCTTAATCATTTTTAAGGATTCTCAACAGATCATTCTCAAGGGTTGTCCTCTCTATTTCTACTCCCCCAATCTCGGGGGCTTTTATTCCGTCGCCCAGTTCAGAAGTCCCGATAAAGATGCGCGCTTCATCCCATATATCATCTTCAATGAAGGATTTTTGCGTTTCAGCTCCGCCTTCAATGATAATACTTTGTACGTTACGCTGATGCAACTGATCACATATCTGAGTTAGGACATTCTCTGAAAAATCAATTTCCTGAAACTCAATACCCTTTCGTTTTGGGAGATCAACTTTTGTCTGAGTGAAGATCAGGGTATTTGCTGTCTGGTCGTAGATATTAAAGTTCTCAGGAATTTTTAAATGCCTGTCGATTACTACCCTTAATGGGCTTTTGCCCTGCCATGTCCTGGGGTTTAATTTCGGATTGTCTTCCAGTACCGTGTTAGTTCCTACTAAAATAGCCTGTTCCTCTGTCCTCCATTGGTGAACTAATTGCCTTGAATAGCGATTTGAGATCCAGAAGGGCTCAGGGTTTTTTGAGCGTTCTGATTTTTTTGGCGCAATATATCCATCCGAACTTTCTGCCCATTTCAGGATAATATAGGGCCTCTTTTTTTCGTGAAAGGTGAGAAATCTTTTATGATGTTCCCTGCATTGCTCTTCCAGAACCGGGACGATCACTTCCCGTCCCTTTTCCCTTAGTATGTTTATGCCTTTTCCTGCCACTTTGCTATGAGGATCCTGAATACCAATGACAATTCTGGGGATGCCACATTTCAATATTAAATCTGTGCAAGGAGGGGTCTTTCCATAATGCGAACAAGGTTCCAGGCTCACATACAAAGTGGCCTTTTTTAGTAAATTCTTGTTTTTAACCGAGTTAATGGCGTTAACCTCTGCATGAGCTCCCCCAAAGGGGCTTGTAAATCCTTCTCCTATG
>JABDQK010000339.1 GCA_013042255.1 Flavobacteriaceae bacterium
GGCATTTCAAAAACAAAGATGATAAGTCCGTTCATCGCCAGTAACAAGCCAATACTGAATTCACTTAATGATCTGACCTCATTGTAAAACAGAGGAACTGTCGAAAAATATTGCACGAAAATAAAGCCCAGCAGGATCATGGCAACAATAAAAAGGAGGTAGGAAGAATCACGATAGGCAGATTTCGGCGATTGATTATGCACACTGTCAAGTTCTTTTGCTTTAGCCGGATGGAGAACAAAGAGCAATAGCACCCCTGCCAGAAGGCATGTGGTACCGTCAATCCAGAATAGTCCGGAGTATCCGGCAGCGGCTATGATTGCTCCGCCAATTGCCGGTCCGGCCGAAAAACCCAGGTTAATAGCCAGCCTGATCAGTGTAACTGAACGGGTTTTATTTTCGTGTTTGCTATAGGCACTCATGGCCACATAGGTAGCAGGTCTGAAAGCATCTGCGATTACCATAAGAACAAAAACACCTGCACAAATAGCGTAGTAAGATTCAAGGAGCTGAAGCCAGAAGAAGAAAAGGCCTGTGAGGAACAGACTTCCCGTCATTACCTTGTAATATCCAATTCTGTCGGTAAGTTTGCCACCCAGCCAGGTTCCTGCGAGTGATCCTAAACCGAAGCAACTCATGATCACACCGACATTTTCCAGGGTAAATCCGCGATCCTGTGTCAGGTAGAGTGAAAGGAAAGGGATCACCATCGTTCCTGCACGGTTAATCAGCGTAACCAGGGCCAGCCACCAGACTTCCCTGGAGAGACCCTTAAAGGAATTCATATAGGAAGTGTAGAGCAGCTTCATAAATGAATGGTTTCTTTGATCCTATTGGTTGCAGGGTATTCTCCCCGAGTAAATAGAGTTAAATCTAGCTAAAAAATGCCCTAAGTTGTACTTTTGACATAAAACCACCTAGAATGAAGAGTTTATTCTTAGTCTGTTTTTCTTTTGGAGCACTTCTATTATCTGTAAGTTGTGGTGATGGAAAAAAATATCACGACCAGGCAGCCTCAAAGGAAATTCCCTCAGATAGAAAACTGGCCTCGATCATTGAGTTCCAGAATTCCCTCAATGAGGAATTTTCAGATCCTGAGGTATCTCCTCTACCAGACCGATACAGAAAGGACTTTAAAGGACTCGAATTTTTTAAGCCCGATACGCTTTACAGTGTTCTGGCCACATTCGTCAGGACTCCTGATGCGATTCCCTTCATGATGCCTACCAATACAGATCGGTTGTCTGAGGAAGTGGTCTATGGTATTGTGACCTTTACCTTAAATGGCAAAAAGTATCAACTGGAGGTCTATCAGAATGAAGAATTGAAATCGGAGGAGGATTATGAAGATTACCTCTTTCTTCCCTTTACTGATGAAACCAACGGAGAACTCACCTATGAGGGAGGCAGGTATATTGATCTTACGATCCCGGAAGAAGATACACTGGTCATTGATTTCAACAAGGCCTACAATCCCTATTGTGCTTACAACAAAAAATACTCCTGTCCCCTAGTACCCAGTCAGAATCATATCGGAACCCGGATTTTAGCCGGTGTAAAAGCTTTTAAATAGACAAAAAGTAAACCCTGGCAAGATTGCCAGGGCTTATCAACGAACTAAACAAAACTAATAATTACTCCCTGTTTAGAAAGAGTATACTGCTGCGAGGACAAAAGAGGACAAACTTTTCATACTTGCTCCATCTGAGTCAAGGAAGGCATCATCAGAAGCGTTATCCAGTCTGAGTTCTGGTTTGATAACCAGGTCTCCTATCGAAGCGCTTCCTGTTAGTGTAAGGGCCAGTACGCTGGAATCTTCTATTCCTGTACCAATGGCTCCGAAGTTTCCTGTTTCTGTGAAGTATTCTCCTCTCAGACCCAGGGTAAATGTGTCAGAAGTCTGGTATTGAGGATATAGCGCAACACCTGCAAATCCTGTGTCGTCTGAACCGTCAAAATAGGCGGCATTTATCCCGAGGTAAAAGTCTTCATCGATATCAAATCCTCCGGTATAGTCGATTTCAAAATTGCCGTCGTCGGCAATGAAGTTCAAATATTGTCCGCTGTAACCCAGCTGGGCTCCGTAGGCGTATTTTCCGTTAGGATTAAACTCAGTGATATCCGTGGGATTCATCACGGCAAGCATTAATGACCAGTCACTTCCCAGGTCAAAATCAGCCTTGAGCCCGGTATGACTGAAAGGTCCGTAAGAGAACAGATAAGAGGTGCTGTAGTTGAAGTTACCCGCAGGGGAGATAACCTCGTAGCCCAGGAAGGTGTTAAAATTACCGAAGGTTAGGGTTACAGATTCACTAACGTTCCAGTACACGTATAACTGGTTTACAATATTCCCCGTAGCTGAATACAGTGGAGATGCAAAAATGGCATCCGTTCCTCTGGGACCGAAGACAAGATCGGCAACAAAACCAACATCATCGCCTTCGTAGGCGGCAATTACATTGGCCATACCCAGGGCAAAGCCGGGAAGATTGGCAAATGAGGAGCCGGGAGCGGAATAATTTACACCTGAGTTAGCTGAATTAAGGTTGGCCCTGTAATAGGCATCAACGGTACCACTAATTGTGAACTTCTTTTCTTCAGCGGCCTCTTCTTCCTGTGCCATAACGGAAAAAGTAATGGTCAGAAGAAAGAGAAAAACTATTTTTTTTGCGAAATTTGTTGTTATAATCGTTTTCATATTTCTGTGTTTGTAAGTCCTCTTAGGAGGATGTTATTACTGTTTTAAGTTGAAATTTTGGAAAAGGTTATAGACGGAGCGTTCTGCCAAACGCTCCGTCACCTTTTTATTAATGTTGGTTCATTCTGAAATCTGCATAGGAGTCCATCCCAT
>JABDQK010000005.1 GCA_013042255.1 Flavobacteriaceae bacterium
TCAAAGGAAGTATTTCTTTGTGATCGTAAAATCTTTTATCCTGTATATCCTTGCGTTTATGACCTACGCCATGTCTTCTTTCGCTATTTCTTTTTTAATAGTTTATATAAAACAAGCTTGATGGCAGGAATCTATTTCCATATACCTTTTTGCAAGCAGGCTTGTCACTACTGTGATTTTCACTTTTCCACTAACCAGAAAAAAAAGGACGAGATGATCAAAGCGCTACAGCAGGAAGCTGTGATCCGAAGATCGGAATATGAGGGCCAGACCTTATCTACCATCTATTTTGGTGGCGGAACCCCTTCTGTTTTAGAAGTAGAGGAGATAGACAGACTCGTGCAAACCGTATTTGATCATTATTCAGTTGAAAATGATGCTGAGATCACCCTGGAAGCAAATCCCGATGATTTGTCGTCAGAAAAAATAAGGGGACTGTCAAAATCAAAAGTTAATCGGCTAAGCATTGGAGTACAGTCATTTTTTGAAAAAGATCTCAAATTTATGAATCGGGCGCATAGTGCGGAGGAAGCAAAAAATTCTATAACTGAAGCGGCAAAATTATTTGAAAATATTTCTATTGACCTGATCTATGGCGTACCTACTTCTGACAGTAAAATGTGGCAACAAAACATTGAAACAGCCTTGTCTTTTGATATCCCGCATATTTCGAGTTATGCCCTGACGGTTGAACCCGGTACAGCCCTGAAAAAGTTTATTGAAAAAGGGATCGTTGCAGAAGTTGACGACGACATAGCAGAGGAACAGTTTCATATTTTGGTCTCGGAACTGGAAAACGCCGGCTATGTCCATTATGAATTTTCAAATTTTGGAAAACCCGGATTTTTTTCAAGGAATAATACGGCGTATTGGCAGGGGGATACCTATCTGGGAATAGGTCCGTCGGCACATTCCTTTAATGGCAAACAGAGGTCCTGGAATATTTCAAACAATCCCCTCTATATTAAGGCCTTAAACCAATCTCGCTTACCCAGGGAAGTAGAGGTTCTGTCTCAGCGAGATCGGTACAACGAATACATCATGACGGGCTTGCGCACTATGTGGGGTGTTTCTCTAGATAGAGTGGGGAAGCAGTTTGGCCCGCACTTTCAGAACTATTTATTGCAGCAAGCAGAACAACACCTAGCGGATCGTTTTCTTTTTCTGGATGGCGACACTTTATTGGTGACCCGGAAGGGAAAGTTCCTCAGTGATGGCCTGGCCGCCGATTTATTTATGCTACCTTTAGAAAAGAAGAACTAGGATAGATACGATACCCTAATCTGATATGATTGCTTCTATTAAACTCGGGAACGAAATAATTAAGATAGATCTTTCCAAACCCCTGGACATATCGATCCCCCTCCGTCATGGAAATAAGAATGTCTCAGCCTGGTACGCTGATCCCCCGCGAATTGAGCCGCACAGGGAAGGAGATTTTGTGGGCAGTGTAGACCAGGGAGCCAGCATCAATTTTTATGATATTTTTTTCAACCCCCATGCCCATGGTACTCATACCGAATGTCTTGGGCATATAACAGAGAGGAAATATTCTGTTAATCAGATCGTAGATCAGTACTTTTTTAAGGCCCGACTTATAACTATTGCCCCGGAGAAAGTAGGGGATGACCTGGTGCTGTCAAAAAAACAATTAGAGCGAAACCTCAGCGGGGAAATCCCTGAAGCTTTGGTCGTCAGAACTTTACCCAATACAAAAGACAAACTGTCCCGTCAGTATTCCCATACCAACCCACCTTATTTTACAGAAGAGGCCATGTTGTTTCTGGTAAAAAAAGGAATACAGCATCTTTTAGTAGATCTCCCATCGGTTGACAAGGAAAAGGATGAAGGGGTGTTGCTGGCCCATAGGGCATTTTGGGGTTTAGGACAGACCATAAGAACCCAGGCTACCATAACAGAATTTATCTACGTTTCCCATAAAATCAAAGACGGGTTTTATATGCTTGATCTCCAATTCGCCCCTTTTGAGAATGATGCCAGTCCGAGCAGGCCTGTTCTTTACCAAATATTGTAAAGGTATTTTATGTGTGTACCATTCCTTACCTTTAACGCTGTTTTAGAATTGAATCGATTATGGAAGGCATATTAGAAGTTGTACTTGGGTTAATTCTGGGCGCAATCATGATGTATTGGATGTATTCCATGTTCAGACGTAAAAGAAACAGGGAAACCACCGAACATCAATCGACAGTACTCCTGGAAAGAATAAAGAGCGTTTGCAAACTGATTTCCGTGGAAGGGGATTTTGCGGAGATCTACAAGTATGAAAATACAAAGGAGCACTTTTTAAGCCTGGTAAGCAGCAAGAAAAAAGCATTGATAGTTATTAATGCCAAAGCTCATATAGGGTATGATCTGAAACAGATATTGCTTAAGGCAGACACGCCAAATAAGAAAATAGTGCTCGAAAATTTTCCGGAACCCCAGATTATGTCGATTGAACCAAAATTGGAATTTTACGATATAAAGAATGGGTTGTTCAACTCCTTCAGACCTAATGACCTTACTGCTTTGAATCAGGAAGCTGTTCAGCACATCAGGGAAAAAATTCCGCAAAGCGGATTGATGGACACAGCGAGGAGAGAAGCCCTGGAAGCCATTTTGCTAATAAGTAAACTAGTGGAAACTATTGGCTGGAAATTAGATTATTCCGCCCTGGAGCTCAAAGAAAATGAGCGGAAAGCACTTGAAAATGGAAAATAAAAACTTCCTTATATGAAACGCATATTTATAATCTCTTTGGTAGCGATATTCCTGGTTAACTGCAAGAATGAATCCCAGTCAAATGCGGATTTTAACCCTGCCTTTGTGCATTCAGTATACATATGGCTGAAAGATCCAGGCAGCGCTGAAGACCGCGCGGCTTTTGAATCGTCCATGGAGACGTTTATGAACAACTCACTTTATGCGAAGACAAAATTCCTGGGCACACCCCCTAAGGCCACCAGGGAAATCGTCGATGATAGCTACACCTATAATTTGATTGTCACTTTTGCCTCTGCAGAGGATCAGGACAAATATCAGAAAGAGGAGGCACATCTCAGGTTCATTGAGGAATCGGAACATCTGTGGGAGAAGGTTCTAATTTATGATGCAATCGGACTAGAAGAGGAATAATGCAGAGAGATACAGAATGAATGTTGAGGAATTCAGACAGTATTGCCTAAATAAAAAAGGAGTTACGGAAGAGTTTCCGTTTGATGAGGTAACTCTAGTATTTAAAGTGATGGGAAAAATGTTCGCCCTTGTTCCTCTCGAACGTCTTCCATCCCAGGTAAACCTGAAATGCGATCCGGAAAGGAGCATCGAATTACGGGAAATGTATGACGGAGTAATTCTTCCCGCCTTTCATATGAGCAAGACACACTGGAATACACTGCATTTTGAGCAGCTGCCTTCTAAGCTGATAACAGAACTTACAGACCACTCTTATGAGCTGGTCATTGCTAAATTCACCAAAAAATTAAAGGCGGTCTATGACTCCCTTTAGGCTATAAGCTTTTTATCTGAAGTTCATGGAAGGCTTCAGCCTGAAGCCTGAGTAACTCTTCGGCCTTTTGTTTTTTGTGGGCATATACCCTTTCCTCTTCCCGAATTTCACCGTAGACTTTTTCATTCAGGGCTTCATCGGTCGCCATAATATGTTGCCTCTGGGATACTTTTTGGGTCACCCAGGCTTCTACCGTGCTTTCTTCCTCTTCCAGTTTAAAGTCGTACGGCCCTTTAGGCGCCAGAAGCTTTACTATGATAGGTGCAGTTTCAATAGAGAGGAATAAAAGGAAGATGAAAAAAGAAGGGAACCAGGCCAGTTCGCCAAGCGCATTGATTCTGGCCATCAGGCCGTCGAAACCGTCAATAATGGGTTGCGAATTAACCACCGCTGTTTCGTACTCAGAATTAAGTTTAGTAATCTGGGATTCAATTCCTGCAATCCTTTCGGCTTTGTCGACTTTTAGTTCTCTTAATTCGAGTAAGGCAGCGTCGTGCTTTTCCCTTTTCTCCTTGTATACAGGACCTTTGCCAAGCAGCATGGTCCCAGCTCGTCCTTCGGCTTCCGATATATAAGTATCGTATAATGCATTGGTCTCAGCCTCCTTAGCTGCAACTTCCTCCTTGAGCTGTACGATATCCTGTTCCAGTTCGGCCACAAGCGGAGTGTATTGTTGCGCGATCTGTTCTTTATTGGCCAGGGTAAGCTCGTTTTTTTGTTCCAGCAATACCCGGTCGATCTCCTTTTCGAAAATTTTCATTTCCAGAGGTTTGGAAATCACAACGGCGATAATAACCGCCAGTAGGATCCTTGGCATAGCCTGGACAAATTCACTTTTAAAGCTATTCCTCTTTTTGATTGTGGAAACAATAAAGCGATCCAGATTAAAGATCAAAAGACCCCAGACCAGGCCAAAACCGAGTGCGGTGTAGACGTTGTCAAAGACCGTGTAAAGGGCATATCCCGCGGCCAGAAAAGCCATTACGGCCGTAAAAAATACGGTAGCTCCTATGCCGGCGTATTTGTTGCGTTCGCCAGGTGAACAAGTTTCGAGAATAGAGGCGTCTGCCCCTGAGCAGAGGATAAAAAATCGTTGTATCATAATAGTGTTCTCAATTGATTGATAGACTATTAGAACGCAACCCTTATATATTTGTTACATTAAAAAGACTTTAATTTTGTTAAAGCTTTATTATTTTGACATTTCTGTAAAATACTGGTAGAAATAAGGGATTGTTTCAATCCCTTTCAGGTAGTTCTCAACGCCAAAATGTTCGTTCGGTGAATGAATGGCATCACTGTCCAGGCCAAAGCCCATTAGAATTGTTTTGCTCTTCAACTCTTCCTCAAATAAGGCGACAATCGGGATGCTTCCCCCGCTTCTCTGTGGGATGGGTTTTTTGCCAAATGTTTTTTCATAGGCTTTTTCAGCTGCCCGGTATCCCACAAAATCAATAGGGGTAACATATCCCTGTCCTCCATGATGGGGCGTGACTTTTACCGTAACGCCTTTGGGGGCGATCTTTTTAAAATGTACCGAAAAGAGTTCCGTGATTTCCTTCCAGTCCTGGTGTGGTACCAGGCGCATCGAAATTTTGGCATAGGCCTTACTGGCGATCACGGTCTTGGCACCTTCCCCGGTATAGCCTCCCCAAATACCGTTGACATCCAGGGTTGGTCTGATGGAATTTCGTTCATTGGTTGTGTATCCTTTTTCTCCGTAGACAGACTCAATACCAATTTCATCCTGATAGGATTTAAGATTGAAAGGAGCTTCGGCCATAGCAGCGCGCTCTTCCTTTGTGAGCTCTTCCACCTTATCATAAAAACCGGGGATGGTTATGTGGTTATTTTCATCGTGCAAGGATGCGATCATCTTTGCGAGGATATTGATGGGATTAGCCACCGCTCCGCCGTATAAACCAGAGTGCAGGTCTCTGTTAGGCCCGGTTACCTCAACCTCAACATAACTTAATCCTCGAAGTCCGGTTGTAATAGAAGGTACATCTTTGGCGATCATACCGGTATCTGAAATAAGGATGATATCATTGGCCAGTTTTTTCCTGTGCTCTTTTACGAAAGTTACAAGACTGTTGCTGCCAACTTCCTCTTCTCCTTCAATCATAAACTTCACGTTACAGGGAAGGGAATCAGTACTTACCATAAATTCAAGGGCTTTGACATGCATATACATCTGTCCTTTATCATCACTTGCACCTCTTGCATAGATAGCTCCTTCCGGGTGTAGGGTAGTCTTTTTTATTACAGGTTCAAAAGGAGGGGATGTCCAGAGGTTCAATGGATCAGGGGGTTGAACGTCATAATGGCCATACACCAGTACGGTAGGAAGGTTGGGGTCCTTGATCCTCTCACCGTAAACGATGGGGTATCCATCGGTCTCGCAGATTTCAGTATGTGAACAACCAGCTGTTTGCAGGGCTTTTTCAACTGTTTCAGCCATATGCATTACATCATGGGAAAACGCAGAATCGGCACTAATAGAAGGGATCTTTAAAATTTCAATAAGTTCATTGAGGATTCGTTCTTTATTGTTTTCAATATAGGCTTTGGGTTCTTGCATGGATTCATTTTTGGTAGGTGTTAAAAATACGAAATCCGCAGCTATATTTTTGT
>JABDQK010000099.1 GCA_013042255.1 Flavobacteriaceae bacterium
AATCCCGATTTTTTCAGCGCGATGCCTATATCTCTGTCGACTTCCTGGAGAAAAAAGTAGAAGTTGTTAAGATGAAAGATGCCCCCGAAAGTCCGGGAGAATTTGATATGATCCTGCAGAATGCTGAAGGAGTAAAGAAGCAAATCTATTTCGAGAATCCGGAGATCCGGAGTAATAATGCGATTCTTGATGAGCTGGAAACCTTTGCGAATGCCATCAATCAGGACACAAAGCCCGAAGTGACCTTAAGTGACGGGACCAAGGCCCTGAAGGTAGCCCTGCAGGTTATAGCATCATTCTGATTTTCGAACATATTATAATTAAATACTAATGAAGAACATTACTGTAATCGGAGCAGGAACAATGGGAAACGGAATTGCCCATGTATTTGCTCAGAAGAATTTTAAGGTCATCCTGGTTGATATTTCGGAAAAGGCCATCGAGAAAGGGATGAATACAATACGTAAAAACCTGGATCGCATGGTCCAAAAGGAAATCCTCAGCGAGGAACAGCTTAAATCAGCCCTGCAAAATATCAGTACAGCTACGGATCTGGCGAAAGCTGTTAGCAATGCCGACCTGGTCGTGGAAGCTGCCAGTGAAAATCTGGATGTAAAACTCAGGATCTTTAAGGATCTCGACTCTTTATGTCCTCCCGATACGATACTGGCTTCTAATACCTCTTCGATTTCTATCACTCAGATAGGAGCTGCAACCCAAAGACCCGACAAGGTCATAGGGATGCATTTTATGAACCCGGTTCCCATCATGAAACTTGTGGAAATCATCAGGGGCTATTCTACGTCTGATGTCACAGCCAAAACTATCATGGCGTTATCTCAAAAGCTGGATAAAACACCTACAGAGGTCAATGACTACCCCGGGTTTGTTTCTAACAGGATTTTAATGCCAATGATTAACGAAGCCATAGAAACCCTTTATAACGGAGTAGCCGGAGTGGAAGAAATCGATACCGTGATGAAACTGGGAATGGCACATCCTATGGGACCCTTACAACTAGCTGATTTTATCGGCCTGGATGTATGTCTTTCTATTCTCCAGGTGCTTTACGACGGTTTTAAAAACCCAAAATACGCACCCTGCCCTCTCCTTACCAATATGGTAATGGCAGGGAAACTGGGCGTTAAATCAGGGGAAGGATTTTACGATTATACCGAATCGAGAAAAGCAGAGAAAGTTGCTGCGCAATTCAAAAAAGGATAATGGCAATTGTTAAACCCTTCAAAGCCATTCGGCCGGCGGCAGACAAAGTTGCACACGTAACCTCTCGTTCTTACGAGGCCTATTCTAAAGAGGAGTTAAAGGCTATTTTAAAGTTCAATCCTTTTTCATTCCTGCACATTATCAATCCGGGCTTTAAATTCCACAAAAAAGTATCGGGAGCAGAACGTTTTAAGCTCGTACATAACCGATATATGGAGTTTCTTGAGGAAAAGGTATATGTGAAAGACAATGAAGCCAGTTTTTATCTCTACCAGATTAAAAAGAACAGTTTTAGCTGTTGCGGGATTTTTTGTGCTACCAGTGTGGCAGACTACAGGAACAACATCATTAAAAAACACGAGAATACCATCGAAAGCAGGGAACGACTTTTTGCACAGTACCTTGATACCGTAAAATTCAATGCAGAACCTGTATTGATGACTTATCCTGATCATCCTACGCTGGCCGGAATCATTAAAAATACTAAAAAGGAAACTCCTGTATATCATTTTACAACTCCTGACAGAACCACGCATTTCCTTTGGAAAATATCATCACCTGAGGCTATAAATGCAATTGTAAAGGCATTTTCCCAAATAGACAGCCTTTATATCGCAGACGGGCACCACCGAAGTGCTTCTTCTGAATTACTGGCCCGATGGCATGAGGCAAAAAATCCCAAACACAATGGGAAAGAGGCCTATAATTTTTTTATGAGCTACCTGATCCCTGAAAGCGAAATCAGGATATTTGAATTTAACAGGCTGGTAAAAGATCTGAACGGTCATTCAAAGGAATCTTTTCTGGTAAAACTCGATGAATTGTACCGCATTAAGAAGATAGATCTAGAATTGTACAAACCAACTAAAAAACATCATTTCAGTATGTATTTAGACGGGGATTTCTATTCCCTGTATCTGCGGAAAAATGTCCTTCCACTAGATGATCCTCTGAGTAAACTGGACACTCATATCCTTTACAAAACCATACTTGAACCTATTTTGGGAATCAAAGACCTGCGCAACGATAAACGAATTCGGTATGGGTATGGAAAACACAATGTCCTGCGGATGAAAACAGAGATTGACAAGGGAAATTTTGAAGTTGGTTTCAACCTGGTTCCTATCACAATGGGCGAAATTAAGGCCATTGCAGATGCGCAATTGGTGATGCCACCGAAGAGCACCTATATAGAACCAAAATTGAAAAGCGGACTTACCATCTACGAATTATAAGTCAAAAAATGTCGATTGCAGAGAATTTAAAAAAGATTAAAAATGAGCTCCCTGAGAAGGTGACGCTGGTTGCTGTATCCAAGACCAAATCTGATAACGAAATCCTTCAGGCTTATGAAGCAGGGCATCGAATTTTTGGGGAGAACAAGGTTCAGGAGATGACTGAAAAATGGTCGTCCTTACCTAAGGATATTGAATGGCATATGATAGGTCATGTCCAGCGAAACAAAGTAAAATACATGGCACCCTATGTCTCCATAATACATGGCGTAGACAGTTTAAAGCTCCTCAGGGAAGTAAATAAACAAGGGAGAAAGCACGATCGGGTGATTCCCTGTCTGCTGCAAGTCTTTATCGCTGAGGAGGAAACAAAATTTGGCTTTGATGAACAGGAACTACAAGAATTGCTGGCGAGTAATGAGCTTAAAGATCTTTCCCATGTAAAAATAAAAGGATTGATGGGTATGGCGACTTTTACGGATAATAAAGAACAAATCCGGAAAGAATTTCATTCCCTGAAAACGATGTTTGAGGCCCTGAAAACCTTACTGCCTGACATCTCAATCCTTTCTATGGGGATGAGCGGGGATTATAAAATTGCCATAGAAGAAGGCAGTACCATGGTAAGGATAGGAAGTAGTATCTTTGGAGCAAGATCTTAAATCACAGCAAGAAGGAGCAAATTCAGCCCACCCTATGTACTCAATTTTAGACATAGAAACTACAGGAGGAAAGTACAACGAAGAAGGAATTACGGAAATCGCCATCCATAAATTTGATGGCCATAAGGTAATTGATCAGTTTATCTCCCTGGTCAACCCTGAACGTGAGATACAGCCCTTTGTAGTCAATCTGACGGGAATTAATAGTAAAATGCTCCAAACAGCCCCGAAGTTCCACGAAGTAGCCAAACGCATCGTTGAAATAACCCAGGATACTACCATTGTTGCCCATAATGCCCAATTTGATTACCGGATACTCCGAACAGAATTCAGACGACTTGGATATAATTTTGAACGTAAGACCCTGTGTACCGTGGACCTTGCAAAAAAACTAATTCCGGAAGCAGAATCGCATAGTCTTGGGAAGTTGGTAAGGTCATTGGGCATTCCTGTTAGTGACCGCCACCGAGCAAATGGTGATGCCCTGGCCACCCTGAAATTATTCAAAATATTACTTACAAAAGATGTCAACAAAGAGATTATCAGCGAAGTAATACGAGAAGAAACCCATGGAGAATTAACACACAGGCAATTAAAAATTGTAGATCAGATGCCATCGGAAACCGGGGTCTATTACATGTACAATAAGGATAGAAAGATAATATATAGCGGGAAGAGCACGAATATCAAGAAAAGGGTAAATGAACATTTTACTTCAGATACCTCCCTTTGCAGAACCATCCAGAAAGAAACACGTAAAGTTACCTTCGAACTTACCGGAAATGAACTTGTCGCCTACCTAAAGCTTACTGAAGTGATCAAAAGAAATCCCCCAAAATATCCATTAAGAGGGGAGGATATCAGAATTAATCTAAATCTCAACGGCCAGGAAATTGACGATACAGACGCATATTCTATTGCCGGGAAAGACTTAATGGTCGTAGATAAAGGCAGAGAGACCGGGGAACGAAGTGCAATCCTGATTAAAAATGGACATTTGAAAGGTATAGGCTTCTACGAATTAAATCACCAAATCAATAATATTCATATCTTGGAATCTATATTGACACCTATGCAGGGAAGCAAGGATATTTCAAAGCAAATCTCCTTTTATTTAACGCATAGACAAGTCCTGAATATTATAGAGCTGAATTCTAACAATTAATGCAGAACCGACCCAAGAAAGACTGGAAGGCTAAACTACACGAGATAATCTACGGTACGCATACCCCGGCCGGGAAGTTGTTCGATATTGTTCTTCTGGTGGTGATCCTCTACAGTGTGATAATAGTAATGTTGGAAAGCGATTCGCGTTTTGACGTGAAATATCACGGATTTTTAAATATTTCGGAATGGATCGTCACTATTCTGTTTACCATAGAATACATCCTGAGGATTATTTGTATTAAAACGCCACGGAAGTATATTTTCAGTTTTTTTGGAATCATCGATTTACTATCTACCATTCCTAAATATTTATCCTTTTTCATTATCGGATCCCAATACGTTGCAGCTTTTAGGGCTTTGCGACTCTTACGGATTTTCAGGATTTTGAAATTGGTGAGGTTTGTTGGAGAATCTAATAATCTGATCAGGGCCCTTAAAGCCAGCAGAGCTAAAATCTTTGTCTTTGTATTTTTTATTCTCGTTTTATCGGTCTTGCTTGGCACGATCATGTACCTCGTGGAAGGTCCTGAAAACGGTTTTAACAGTATCCCTCATAGTGTTTACTGGACCATCGTGACGCTTACTACGGTGGGATACGGCGACATCTCCCCACAAACCGGCTTGGGTCAGATAATCGCAACAATAATTATGATTGTTGGGTATGGGGTCATTGCTGTACCCACAGGAATTGTAAGTGCAGAATACGCCTCTACCAGGCGGGAGGAAAAAGGGAAAAAGAAAGAAAAAGCCTGTGCAGAATGTGGAACAGTCATCCTGAGGAAAGATGCCCATTACTGCCGGGTTTGCGGGTTCAGGTTAATTGAAGACTAATGGCGCAAAAAACCCTTTTGGTGATTGTCGGGCCAACTGGGATCGGTAAAACTTCCCTGGCAATACAACTTGCCTCGCACTTTAAATCCGAAATACTTTCAGCTGATTCCAGACAGTTCTACAAGGAAATGAGTATCGGTACTGCAGTGCCCACCCAAAATGAACTCGATAGTGTACCCCATCATTTTATACATCAGATCAGTATTCAAAAGGACTATTCGGTAGGGGATTTTGAAAGGGATGCTCTGAAAAAACTGAATGAGCTTTTTAAGGTTCATGATATTGTCTTACTGGTTGGTGGGAGCGGACTATATGTCGATGCAGTTGTATACGGGATTGATTCTTTTCCAAAAATTAGACCGGGACTGCGTTCAGAACTTCAGAATGAAATGGAAGAGAGAGGATTGAATGCTCTGCAGGAGGAATTGAAGCTTACAGACCCTGCATATTACGAGAAGGTGGACCTGAAGAATCCACATCGCGTTCTCAGGGCCCTTGAGGTGATAAGGACCACGGGAAAGCCATTTTCCGACTTTCTGGGAAAGGGCAAAGCAAAAAGACCTTTTCATTCTCTAATTCTGGGTCTGCAAGCCCCCAGAGAAGTTGTCTATGACAGAATTAATGCCCGTGTGGATAAAATGATGGCTTCCGGCCTATTGGATGAAGTGAAGATCCTGAAGGATTTTGAACACCTCAATGCCCTGCAAACTGTTGGATACAGAGAACTTTTAAGTTATTTAAAAGAGGAAACAACATTGGATGAAGCCATCAGTGAAATAAAAAAGAACACGCGCCGGTTTGCCAAACGTCAGGGAACCTGGTTCAGGAAAAATAAGGACATAAAGTGGATTCCGTATGATATGCCCCTGACTGAGGTTATTAATTTGATAACAGAAAATATAAAGGATGAAGAAAGAGGTGAATAGGAATAGGATCTTTTATATAATGGGGGTTTCCGGCTGTGGAAAGTCTACCATAGGCCAGAAACTGGCCAGTTCACTTTCACTCCCCTTTTTTGACGGAGATGACTATCACCCTGAAGAAAATATCGCCAAAATGTCTGAAGGCCTGCCCCTGAATGACCAGGACAGGAAAGCCTGGCTGGAAGCACTGAATTCCCTGGCGCATAAACATCAGCAAAATGGAGCCGTAATCGCATGTTCAGCACTTAAAATAATATACAGAGAAATGTTGAATGAAAACATCCTCCCGCCACCGGTATGGGTGTACCTGGAAGGAAGCTACGAAACAATTTTAAACCGGCTACAGCAAAGGAAAAGTCATTTTATGCCCACAGCGCTGCTAAAATCACAATTTGACACCCTGGAAGCTCCTGAAGAAGCCATAAAGGTTCCTATTATGCTAACACCTGAAGAAATTGTTGAGGAGATACTGAAACAAATGAAATAAAAAAGGCAGCTTATTCGCTGCCTTTTTTGTTTTGTGAAGATTAATCCTTCTTCTTGTCGTTCTTTACTACCAATCTGAAGCCTTCTCCATGTATGTTCAGGATTTCAACAACATCATCCCTCTTAAGGTATTTCCTCAATTTCGCAATATAAACATCCATACTGCGAGAGGTGAAATAGTTGTCGTCCCTCCAGATTTTAGTAAGTGCCAGTTCCCGTGGCATTAAATCGTTTTCATGAAGCGCAAGAAGACGTAGAAGCTCATTTTCTTTAGGAGAGAGTTTAATTGGTTCTTCATCCTTGTATTTGAGGAATCTCAACTTAGAATTAAGGTGAAAGTTTCCAATTTTAAACTCGAATTGCTTACTGTCTGCCAGGGTACTGGAGGCTTTTCTCTGAAGAATAGCTTTAAGTTTCATAAGAAGTACTTCAGAATCGAAAGGCTTATTCAGGTAGTCATCTGCGCCGGCCTTATAACCCTTAAGAACATCTTCTTTCATGGTCTTAGCCGTTAAGAATACGATAGGCACATTTTCGTTTTTGTCCCTGATTTCCTTGGCGAGGGTGAACCCATCTTTATAGGGCATCATCACATCCAGGATACAGATGTCAAAATTATCTTTTTTAAATTTTTCGAATCCTTCCATCCCGTTTTTAGCAAGGGTGACATCAAAATCGTTCATAGATAGATAATCCTTAAGTACAATTCCGAAGTTCGGATCGTCCTCAACCAACAATATTTTCTTATTTACTGTTTCCATAGTATTTTATATTAAAGGCATTTTAATGTAGAAAGTGCTTCCTTTTCCTTTTTCACTTTCTGCATAAACCTCGCCCTGATGGTCTTCCACTATTTTTTTTACATAGGCTAATCCCAGCCCGTGTCCTTTAACGTTATGTATGTCACCGGTATGTTCCCGGTAAAATTTTTCAAATACTTTTTTAAGCACCGCCTTGCTCATTCCTGCACCCTGGTCCTGAATTTTTATGATCATATAATTATTTGCAAGCTCGGTATAGATATCAATTTTGGGTGCTTCCGGAGAATATTTGATCGCATTGTCTAGAATATTGACCAGAACATTCCCAAAATGCATGTCATTAGCCAGTATCTCATCTCTTTCGGCATCCAGGTGCGTATTGATATACCCTCCCCTGTCAAGCACAATGAGCTCTACATGAGAAATGGCCTTTTGAATGAGTTCATGCACCTTAACCCGATCTTTGGAAATATCCAATTGATTTCTTTCGAGCTTTGATATTCTCAATACATTTTCAACCTGAGCGTGCATTCTTTTGTTCTCATCGCGAATCATCTGCAAATACCTCATCACCTTGTCCTGGTCCCCTATAATTTTCGGATTCCTGATCGCTTCTACTGCCAGATTAATGGTCGCGATAGGAGTTTTAAATTCATGGGTCATATTATTGATAAAATCCGATTTGATCTCGGAAATCTGTTTTTGCCGGATCAGCTGATAAATTGCGCTTGAATAAGCAATAACGATTACCAAAGTGAACAATAATGACAGAAAAGCCATTCCCATCACCGATTGCAAGAGAAATTTCTTCTTTTTAGGGAAAGTAAGTAGCAATGCAAAATTACTACTGCCCTCGCTATTCTTAAAAATAGGTGCTTTGTACACTGTAGATTCTCCAAATCTGAATCGCCTGGATTTCACCTTGGTAGGTAGTCCCTTACTGTAAATACCATACTGAAAATCAGTATCGATGGCCATATTGATCAACTCCTGATTTAATAGAAGTTCAATCTCCTGTTTCGATACTCTTTTGTGAATTGGTACATTTTCAGCATATTCCCTGTAAACATCATTAAATACCGCCTTGTCAACACTAGACAAGCCCCCAATTTTTTCAAGTTTCTGAATTGGATTGAGCTTATAAGCTTTTCCATCCAGACCATACTCTTCTTTAAATATGGTTTTGGTACGCTTACTGGTAACATTTTTCAGCTGGGTACTATCGCCCGTAGCATTGTCAAAGAACGTCGAAGCTATATTATAGTCCTCTTCTAAGATACCGTGTGAGTAGAAAAGGATTTCATTCGAATTAATATCCCTGTCAATAAAAAATATATTGCTGAGATGCGAACTCTTGACCTCCCCTAAACTATCCTTCAGGCTGAGGAACCTGTCAGAGTAATCCCTCATCTCTCTCTCTTCAATCTTGTCAGTAACCCGATTGAGAACCTCTGCTATCGCATTTGAGAACTGTTCTTCTTTGTCATCTACCGACCGCTTAATCCAGTACAACTGTACTGAGATGATCCCTACAAGAGATAAGCTCATCAGGATAACAAGAAAAACAAATAATCGCTTATTCATTTTGCAGTAAAATTAAAAATTTAACATTTAGGGGATTGGCTGTTTAACCTAACCTTAACAAAAATGTTAAAATTATTGCTTA
>JABDQK010000003.1 GCA_013042255.1 Flavobacteriaceae bacterium
TAAACTGGGTGCCTTAAACAAGGCACTCGAAATCGCTGAAGATCTCTGATATGATAAAAGTATTGGTAATCGATAACTACGACAGCTTTACCTATAACCTGGTTCATTACCTGGAAGAGTTGAATTGTGAAGTAGTAGTAAAAAGAAATGACAAACTCACCCTGGAGGAAGTAGCGCCTTATCAGAAAATCGTCTTGTCTCCGGGGCCGGGAATTCCGGATGAAGCCGGACTGTTAAAAGAAATCATCAAGACTTATGCCCCAACCAAAAGTATTTTCGGGGTTTGTCTGGGTCAGCAGGCTATTGGTGAAGTTTTTGGAGGAAGACTTATCAATCTGGATAAGGTTTACCACGGGGTAGCCACTGAAATTGAGATCACAAAAGAAGATCCTATTTTTACAGGTCTTCCTGAAAAAATAGTCGTAGGGAGATACCATTCCTGGGTAGTAGACCCTCAACTTCCCACCGATCTGATCGCAACCTCATTTGACTCTAACGGTCAGCTGATGTCTCTAAGACACAGGAAATACGATGTGTCTGCTGTTCAGTTTCATCCGGAATCAGTACTGACACCCGAGGGCAAAAAAATATTAGATAACTGGATACATAGTACGGTATGAAAGAGACTTTAAATCGTTTGATCAACCAGGAAATCCTGAGCAAGGAAGACGCCAGGCAAATCCTGATTAATATGGCGAAGGGAAAATACAATCCTTCCCAGACCGCAGCCTTTCTTACTGTCTATATGATGAGGAGTGTCACCATAGAGGAATTGGAAGGTTTCAGAGACGCCCTCCTGGAACTATGCCTGGCTGTCGATCTGGAAGAATACAATCCTGTTGATCTCTGCGGAACCGGTGGGGACGGCAAAGACACCTTTAATATTTCCACCCTGGCATCTTTTATCACCGCCGGAGCGGGATTAAACGTAACTAAGCATGGTAATTACGGCGTTTCTTCAACATGTGGCAGCAGTAATGTAATGGAGTTTTTGGGGATTCGGTTTAGCAATGAACCCGATTTTTTACGCAGAAGTATTGATTCTGCCGGGATTTGTATTCTCCACGCCCCTCTGTTCCACCCGGCGATGAAGAATGTAGCACCCATACGCCGTGAACTTGCCGTGAAGACCTTTTTTAATATGCTGGGACCCATGGTTAATCCCGCTTTTCCAAAGAACCAGATCGTAGGGGTCTTCAATCTTGAATTAGCCCGGATGTACGGTTATCTTTATCAGAATACAGACAAAAAATATACCATTTTACATGCCCTCGACGGCTATGACGAGATCTCCCTAACCGGACTCACCAAAACTATTTCTAATGCTACCGAAGCCATGCTCTCACCAGAAGATTTTGGTATATCAAAAATCGAAAAGGAAGACATCCAGGGAGGGGCATCTATAGAAGACTCAGCTCAGATCTTTATCGATATTTTACAGGGAAAAGGTACCGAAGCCCAGAACCATGTGGTCTGTGCAAACGCAGGTATCGCCATCGCAACCGTTAAGGGTATCACTCCGGCAGAAGGATTTAATTCAGCCCGTGAATCCCTGATGAGCGGCGCCGGTTTAAAAGCGTTGAGAAAACTACAAGAACTTAGTAAATAATGGATATCCTTCAACGAATAGTTAAACACAAAAAGCGCGAGGTCGCTTTAAAAAAAGATCTGGTCCCGGTTCATCAGCTGGAGGCTAGTCGTCTGTTTCAACGCCCTACCCTATCCCTATCGGCTGCTTTGAGAAAAAGTAAATCCGGTGTCATAGCCGAATTCAAAAGAAGATCCCCTTCAAAATCGGTTATCAACCATCAAAGCCCCGTTGACGAGGTAGCCATGGGTTATGAGCAAGCCGGTATCTGTGGGATGTCTGTACTTACAGATGGACATTTCTTTGGGGGCAGTCTGGAGGATTTGCTAATAGCGAAGGCGACCACAAATCTGCCGTTGCTGAGAAAAGATTTTATGATCGATGAATACCAGTTCTTTGAAGCCAGGGCACACGGAGCCGACGTCATATTACTGATTGCGGCCATCCTGGATAAAAAAACGATCAGGAAATTTACAAATCTGGCTCACCAACTGGATTTAGAAGTTTTACTGGAAGTCCATGACGAAGAAGAATTAAAGCGATCCCTCCTACCGGATATCGATATGATAGGAGTTAATAACAGGAACTTAAAAACATTTGAAGTCTCCCTTGAAACCTGCAGAAAACTGGCTCCTTATATTCCCGAGGAGAATGTGAAAGTCTCAGAAAGTGGCCTTTCCAATATTGAGTCGATTCGTGAACTGAGAGGGATGGGATATCGCGGATTCCTTATCGGGGAAACCTTTATGGCAACAGAAGATCCGGGACGGAAGGCAGCTGAATTCATAAAAAAGCTTGAGATATGAAGATCAAGGTATGCGGGATGAAATTTCAGGAGAATATAGCAGAGGTGGCAGATCTGCAACCCGATTATATGGGATTTATTCTATGGGAGAAATCTCCCAGGTTTTTTAATGGTGAAATCAGCTCCCTCCCCAAAACCCTGAAAAAAGTAGGCGTATTTGTGGATGCCCCTGTGAGCGAAATAGTTGAAAAAGTCCGGGCCATGTCGCTAGATTTTGTTCAATTGCACGGCTCTGAAACTCCGGAATTTTGTTCCAAGC
>JABDQK010000006.1 GCA_013042255.1 Flavobacteriaceae bacterium
AATAAGGGATTTTACGGGCATGGATTCGATAATGCACATATCCTCCTCTTTTACTTTTTCGCCGGGGGCGACAGGATTACAGGGCACCCTGTAAGCATCGCCTGTCATTTTGGTTCCGTCGTGTACCTTGTCCCGAATACTGATCCGCTGAATCCATTTACCGGAAACAGAAGCGGGCCATCCGCCTGCAACCAAACGCAGTGGGTAGCCATGTGCCAGCGGGATATCTTTTCCATTCATCTGGAAGGCCAGCAGTGTTTCATCCTGCAACGCTTTCGCCATTGGGGCACCTCTGGAAATAGGTTCTTTTTCCGGATCCCGACTCAGATGAACGTCTGCAGCATGGTAACCGATGTAAACAGCCTTATTGGTATACCCGGCGTCTTCCAGTACATCTTTGAGTCGTACCCCCGTCCATTCGGCACAGGAAACGGCTCCAACCGTCCATTGATTTCCCTTGGCTGGGGGATCAAATTCACTACGCCCATTACCTCCACACTCCAGGGTCAACTGGTAGGTGTAAGTTTTAAATTTTGATTTCAATTCGGCCAGCGTATACGTTTTGGTCTCTTCCACAGCCTCTCCATCAATGATAAGGGTCCAGTTACGGGCATCTATGTCCTCGGGGATTAGCCCATTGTTTCGAATAAACATAAACTTATTTGGGGTGATTTTATCATCCAGCAGATGGGCTCTGGCTTCAATATTCCAGGGCTTGTCATTTAAGACTACCATTTCCTTGTCTTTGCTGAAAAGAGCAAAGGGATCGGGATCCTGCAGGGCCAATGGTTCATAACCTTCGGGAAGGAGCGATCCAAAGACAATATCGGTACCCACAGCAGCTACCAGAGAGCTCAGGGCGGTATTTTTAATAAAATTTCGTCTTTTCATACGTAAAAGAATGACTCAATTAGGTCTGCACTAAAGTTAGAAATATACCTGCTTCTGGCAGCATGACTTTCCGGAAATAAAATTTTATTTCCGGTATAAATTATCAAACCGCAGAATGAAGGCAAATTATCCCTTGTTTTTAATAAGGGATTAAGTTAATCATGTCATCCAAATAGATATGTTACCTGTGTTACATAGTGCTATCTCTATTAGCAGTAACTTGTATAGATTAAAGTAATGAAACTAAAAATGAAAAAACACTATCAAATTCTTGTTATTGGTGGAGGCACCGGTGGGATCATGACAGCGGCCCAACTGCTGAAAAAGGATAAACAGCTGGGAATAGGAATTATAGAACCTGCCGACACACACTACTATCAGCCAGCCTGGACATTAGTGGGCGCAGGCACCTATGATTATAAGAAGACTGCAAGACCTATGGCGTCTGTGATGCCCAAGGGAGCAGATTGGATTAAGGATTATGCAACAAAACTGCAACCTGAGAAGAATACCGTTACAACAGCAAAATCAGGAGACATTACCTATGATTATCTGGTAGTGGCAACCGGTCTCGTCAACGATACGTCCCTTATCGAGGGATTAACCGAGGCCATTGATAAAGGTGTTGTCTGCAGTAATTATACCGATCCGGAACATACCTGGAAGGTGCTTCAGAACTTTAAAGGTGGCAATGCTGTATTTACACAACCCACAACACCTATAAAGTGTGGGGGAGCCCCTCAGAAAATAGCCTACTTATCGGCCGATTATTTCAGGAAAAAAGGAATTCTCAAGGATACGAATGTGATTTTTGCGACTCCCGGAACGGTAATTTTTGGGGTGCAAAAGGTGAAAGAGACCCTGCTGAAGGTGATCGACAGATATGGGATGCATTTTAAACCGTATTACGCCCCATTTAAGATCGATGCAGATAAACAGATCATTTATTTCAAGTACACCGCCCCTGATGACAAACGGGTTGCGATAAAAGAAGGAAATAAGATAGGGGAGGAGATTAACAAAGAAGATGTAATCAGCATGCCTTTTGATATGCTGCACTTAGCCCCGCCTGAAACGGCTCCTAAATTTGTACAGGAATCCGTCCTGGCAAATGAGGCTGGCTGGCTGGATGTGGATCATGGATCCATGCAACATGTAAAATTTCCCAATGTATTTGGATTGGGTGATGTGGCTGCACTTCCTACTGCCAAAACAGGGGCTGCAATCCGGAAACAGGCACCGATCGTTGTAGATAATATAATGAAGATGCTCAAGAACCAGGAGGCCAGTAATAAGTCGTATAACGGCTATTCTTCCTGTCCACTCGTCACCGGTTATGGCAAGATGGTGCTGGCCGAATTTGATTATCAGAATAATTTCACGCCTGATCCTAAATTAAAACAGATGCTGATTTTCGATAGTTCGAAAGAGCACTGGCGTCTGTGGATGCTGAAAAAGTATATGCTCCCTTATCTGTACTGGAACAAAATGATGAAGGGTAAAAAGGTTTAGTTTCATCTATTTTAATATGTGGATGTTGAAAGCAGGAGGTATTGTACCTTCTGCTTTCTCTTTGCCCTGAAATGAATGGGATATACTACCTTAGTGGAAAACGAATAATTTATGATCATCCACCATCTTGAGAAGGAAAACTCACTGCTTAATCAATTCATTGCCGAAATACGGGATAAGGAGGTGCAGAGGGATAGTATGCGATTCAGGAGGAACATTGAACGCATCGGTGAGATCCTGGGTTATGAATTGAGCAAATCCCTAACCTACCAGCAGTCCGAAGTGGAAACTCCGCTGGGAAAGGCTTCGGTAAGAAAAACAAAAGATCAGTTGGTTTTATGTTCAGTTTTAAGGGCCGGTTTGCCTTTGCACCAGGGGTTGTTGAATTATTATGATCATGCCGAAAATGCCTTTATTTCGGCCTACCGACATCACAAGGATGATAGTGAGGAATTCGAGGTGATTGTAAAATATTTTGCCGCTCCGGATTTAAACGGGAAAGTCCTTATCCTTACCGATCCTATGCTGGCCACGGGGAAAACACTGGAAAATGTAAACAAGGCGCTATTGGGGCACGGTACTCCCAGACAAATTCACATTATCTCTGTGATTGGGTCCAGGCCAGGGGTGTCCTATATAAAGAAAGTTTTTCCCGAAAACACGCATCTTTGGATTGCGGCTATTGATGATGAGCTCACCAGGGAAGGCTATATTGTTCCGGGATTGGGAGATGCCGGGGATCTTGCCTTTGGAGTAAAACTTTAACAACTTCACGATCTGATAACAGCTTCAATTTGACGGCTTATTCCTGCTATGTTACTATAATAACTTTTGATAACTTTGCTTTATTCTAATCCCTGTAATAAGGTATTTTTACACATTAATTTTATACTAGAAGATAAATTATGGCAGAATCTATAGAACGAATAAAAACCTTGATTTTAGGTTCCGGGCCCGCTGGGTATACCGCGGCAATTTATGCAGCACGTGCAGATCTGAAACCTGTGATATATACCGGAATGGAACCCGGAGGACAGCTGACAACAACAACAGAAGTAGATAACTTTCCCGGGTATCCGGAAGGTATAGACGGACCCACAATGATGGTACAGCTGCAGCAACAGGCCGAACGCTTCGGTACAGAAGTGCGTATTGGTATGGCAACGGGTGTAGAATTCAGTAACCAGGTGGGAGGAATACATAAGGTTACCATTGACGATTCTAAAGTGGTTGAAGCAGAAACCGTGATCATTTCCACGGGAGCTTCGGCAAAATACCTGAACATACCCAGTGAACAACGATTGCGCGGAGGGGGAGTTTCGGCCTGTGCGGTTTGTGATGGATTCTTTTACAAAGGACAGGAAGTTGCCATTGTGGGAGGAGGAGATACTGCGGCAGAAGAAGCCTCTTACCTGGCCAATATCTGTAAAAAGGTGACCATGTTGATTCGAAAAGGCGAAATGCGGGCTTCCAAAGCCATGCAACACAGGGTGAACAGCCTACCTAATATCGATATACGCTATTTTACGGAGGTGGATGAAATTCTCGGGGATCAGGT
>JABDQK010000102.1 GCA_013042255.1 Flavobacteriaceae bacterium
TAAAGCATCCTATGTATGGTAAGTTCGTATTGCGGACAAAGAAATATGTTGCACACGATGAAACCAACGATTGCAAAATTGGTGATACTGTAAAGATCATGGAAACCAGACCTTTGAGTAAGACCAAGTGCTGGAGATTGGTAGAAATCCTTGAAAGAGCTAAATAATTATGTTACAGCAAGAATCTAGACTTAAAGTGGCAGATAATACCGGGGCGAAAGAGGTGTTGACCATTCGTGTACTGGGAGGAACCAAAAGGCGGTATGCCTCTGTTGGAGACAAGATTGTGGTTTCTGTAAAAGAAGCTACACCTAACGGAACAATTAAAAAAGGAGCCGTGTCAACTGCAGTAGTAGTGCGCACCAAGAAAGAGGTCCGCAGACCAGATGGTTCTTATATCCGCTTCGACGATAACGCCTGTGTACTTCTAAACCCAACCGGGGAAATGAGAGGAACCAGGGTATTTGGTCCTGTAGCGAGAGAGCTCAGGGACAAACAATTTATGAAGATTGTTTCATTAGCTCCTGAGGTGCTATAATCAGACAAGACGATGAAATTAAAAATTAAAACAGGAGATACAGTACGAGTGGTAGCCGGTGATCATAAGGGGTCAGAAGGCAAGGTGGTTACTGTAAACCTACAGAAGAACAAGGCGATTGTAGAGGGCGTCAATATGGTGTCTAAGCATGAGAAACCGAGCGCCAAGAACCCTCAGGGGGGAATAGTTAAAAAAGAAGCTCCTATTCATATCTCTAATCTTTCTCTGATCGACGGAAAGTCGGGAGAGACCACAAGGGTTGGCTTTGAGATCAGAGATGGTAAAAAAGTACGGGTTTCAAAGAAATCTAACGAGGTAATATAGTTATGACTTACGTTCCAAGATTAAAGAAAGAATACAAAGAGCGCGTGATAAAGGCGTTGCAGGACGAATTTGGGTACAAGAACATTATGGAGGTACCTAAATTGAAGAAGATTGTCGTAAGCAGGGGTGTAGGTGCCGCTGTGGCCGATAAGAAACTCATCGACCATGCGGTTGAAGAACTTACAAACATTACCGGGCAAAGAGCCGTCTCCACAATATCCAAGAAGGATGTGGCGTCTTTCAAACTCAGAAAAGGAATGCCCATCGGGGCCAAAGTTACTTTGAGAGGAGAAAGAATGTACGAGTTCCTTGATCGATTGGTAACAACGGCTTTACCAAGGGTACGTGATTTTCAGGGAATCAGAGCCACCGGTTTTGATGGAAGAGGGAATTACAACCTCGGAGTTACCGAGCAGATCATTTTCCCCGAGATCAATATTGACAAGATCAACAGAATTAACGGGATGGATATCACCTTTGTGACCAGCGCCGAAACCGATAAAGAAGCACAATCCCTTTTAGCAGAACTGGGACTACCTTTTAAAAAGAATTAGTATGGCTAAAGAATCAATGAAAGCCCGTGAACGTAAAAGGGCAAAAACAGTAGCAAAATACGCTGAGAAGAGAAAAGCTTTGAAAGAGGCCGGCGATTACGAGGCATTACAAAAATTGCCAAGAAACGCTTCTCCGGTTCGTATGCACAATCGTTGCAAACTCACGGGAAGACCAAAGGGCTATATGAGAACCTTTGGATTGTCCAGGGTAATGTTCAGGGAAATGGCTAATAAAGGATTGATTCCGGGAGTTAAAAAAGCAAGTTGGTAATACCATAAAAGGCAAGAAGATGTTAACAGATCCTATATCAGATTATTTGACAAGAATTAGAAACGCCAGCAGGGCGGGTCACAGGGTTGTTGAGGTACCAGCTTCCAATCTAAAGAAAGAAATCACCAAGATTTTATTTGACCAGGGGTATATCCTGAGTTATAAATTCGAGGATGATAAAGTTCAGGGTACAATTAAAATTGCCCTGAAATACGATAAGCAGACTAAAGAGCCTGTTATTAAAAAAATTCAGCGAATCAGTAAGCCGGGATTACGTAAATATGCCGGATCTGATGATATGCCGAGGGTTTTAAATGGTTTGGGTGTAGCGATTGTCTCTACCTCACACGGGGTGATGACCAGCAAACGAGCCAAAAAAGAAAATGTTGGGGGCGAAGTGCTTTGCTACGTTTATTAAACCGATAAAAGTTAAAAAGAAATGTCTAGAATAGGTAACAATCCGATAGCGATCCCAGAGGGAACCTCCGTAGAGGTGAAGGAGAATATCATTACTGTAAAAGGAAAGCTGGGTGAACTTACTCAGGAATACTCTGCTGTTGAGATCAAAGTGGAAGACGGACAAGTATGGATCACGAGGCCTTCTGATTCAAAAGAACACAAGGCAAAACACGGACTGTACAGATCTTTGGTCTTCAATATGATTGAAGGAGTATCCAAGGGTTGGACGAAGGAATTGGAATTGGTAGGTGTAGGATTCAGGGCGAGCAATCAGGGTCAGAAATTAGACCTTGCTCTCGGTTTCTCTCACAATATCGTTTTTGACCTTGCACCGGAAGTAAAGGTGGAAACCACTTCTGAAAAAGGTAAAAACCCAACCATTAAGCTAACGTCGCACGACAAGCAGTTAATCGGGCAAATTGCAGCCAAAATACGTTCATTCCGCAAACCTGAACCTTACAAAGGAAAAGGGATCAAATTTGTTGGAGAACAATTGAGAAGAAAAGCAGGTAAATCAGCATAAGAGTAAGATTATGGGATTATCAAAAACAGAAAGAAGAGATCGTATCCGTAAAAGAATCAGAAAGATCTCTTTTGGGACGGCAGAAAGACCAAGATTGTCTGTTTACAGAAGTAACAGTGAAATCTATGCACAGGTTATAGATGACAATGAGGGAAAAACCCTGGTTGCTGCCTCGTCAAGAGATAAAGAATTGAGTAAAAGCAAAGGGACAAAAATGGAAATTGCCGCCCTCGTAGGGAAGGCTCTGGCCGAGAAAGCTAAAAAAGCTGGAATTGAAACTGTAGCTTTTGACCGTGGGGGGAATTTGTACCACGGACGGGTAAAATCATTGGCCGAAGGTGCCAGAGAAGGTGGATTAAAATTTTAATAGATACTATGTACGGCAAATACAAGAATGTAGAAACAGTAAAACCCGGAGGCCTCGAACTTAAGGACCGCCTGGTAGGCGTTCAAAGGGTAACCAAGGTAACCAAGGGGGGAAGAGCATTTGGTTTTTCTGCCATCGTGGTTGTAGGGGATGAAAACGGAGTTGTTGGCCATGGTCTTGGGAAATCCAAGGAAGTTGCTACCGCGATCGCTAAAGCCATAGAAGATGCTAAGAAGAATCTCATTCGTATTCCTTTGAACAAGGGAACTTTACCCCATGAACAAAAGGGTAAATACGGAGGAGCCAGAGTATACATTCAACCTGCCTCTCATGGTACAGGTGTTATTGCCGGAGGTGCTGTAAGGGCGGTATTGGAATCTGTAGGAGTACAGGACGTATTGTCTAAATCTCAGGGATCTTCCAATCCTCATAATGTTGTGAAGGCTACATTTGATGCCTTGCTGCAACTCAGAGATGCCAAAACAGTAGCGTCACAGCGTGGAATCGCCATGGAAAAAGTTTTTAAAGGATAAGGAACGATGGGAAAGATAAAAGTTACTCAGGTAAAAAGCGGGATTAAAAGACCTCAGAATCAAAAGAGGACCCTGGAAGCCCTAGGACTGCGTAAAATTGGACAACAGGTTGTTCACGACGATACGCCTAATATCCTTGGCATGATCAATAAAGTTAAACATTTGGTTTCTACAGAAGAAGCTTAAGAAATAAGTGTTGAAATGAATTTAAGCAATTTAAAACCAGCAGAAGGTTCTGTCCATAAGGACGGAAAGACCATCGGTAGGGGCCAGGGATCCGGGAAAGGCGGAACCGCCACAAGGGGTCATAAAGGTGCCAAATCCCGTTCTGGTTACTCTAAAAAGATTGGATTCGAAGGGGGGCAAATGCCTTTACAACGAAGAGTACCCAAGTTTGGATTTACCAATATCAATCGGGTAGAATATCGCGGAATCAATCTCGATAAACTACAGGAGCTGGTAGATAACGGCGCAGTAAAAAAATCAGTGGGAATAGAAGAGCTCATTGCAAATAATCTGGCCGGGAAAAATGATTTGGTTAAAATACTCGGAGGAGGAGAACTCAAAGCTCCACTGAAAATAACAGTACACAAGTTTACCGCCAGCGCTAAGAAAGCAATTGAAGCTGCTGGAGGAGAAGCGATAACATTATAAGAGAGCAGGCTCTATGAAGAAATTTTTTGAGATCATATCTAATATCTGGAAGATAGAAGAGCTGAGGAACAGGATTCTGATGACCCTCGGCCTTTTACTTGTCTACCGTTTTGGTGCACAGGTGGTACTTCCCGGTATTGATACCTCACAATTGGCAGCCTTATCTTCAAATACGGAACAAGGTATCCTGGGTATTCTGAATGCATTTACAGGAGGGGCGTTTGCCAATGCTTCTGTTTTTGCCCTTGGGATCATGCCTTATATCTCAGCATCCATTGTGGTGCAGCTGATGGGGATTGCGGTTCCGTACCTCCAAAAGCTCGATAAAGAGGGAGAAAGCGGCAGGAAGACCAAGAATCAGATCACCCGATGGTTGACTATCGGAATCTGTATTGTTCAGGCACCTGCTTATTTGTACAGCCTTGGGGCTCTTGGAGTTCCCGATAGTGCTTTCCTTCTCGGAAAAGGGCTAAGCTTTATTGTACCTTCAGTAATCATACTGGTAACAGGCTGTGTCTTTGCCATGTGGTTAGGAGAAAAGATTACGGATAAGGGGATTGGAAACGGTATTTCCCTCCTTATTATGATTGGAATTATTGCAACAATGCCTCAGGCCTTTGTGCAGGAAGCGATCACGAGATGGGACGGAAATGGAGGTCCTATGCTAATTCTGGTTGAAGTAATCCTCTGGTTTGTTGTCATTTTAGCGAGTGTGCTTCTGGTGATGGCTACCCGTAGGATCCCTGTGCAGTACGCCAGAAGATCGGCCTCAGGAGGATATGAAAAAAATATAATGGGAAGCAGGCAGTATATCCCATTAAAGTTGAATGCCTCAGGGGTAATGCCAATCATCTTTGCACAGGCGATTATGTTTGCCCCGGGATTACT
>JABDQK010000010.1 GCA_013042255.1 Flavobacteriaceae bacterium
ACTTCTTCATACTGTTTCTCTATTCCTGTACGTCCGGTAAGTTCCCCTTGTTTGTAATAAGGATTCTTTCTGATATCACTTTCGTTCACCTCCGAAATATAGCCAAGCACGTTAGCGCCACTTTGAGTTGCGTAATACCTCAGGGATCTTTTCTGAATATAAAACCCTTCGTATTTCCTCATCTTTTCCTGTAAGCGGGCATAGTCTTCTTTCGATAGTTGCGGAACTAATACCGAGGGAAGTCGTGGAGAATACACTCTTGCTTTCCGCAATTGCTGCAGAAAGCGGGGCTTATCGATGCCGAGTAAGGAGCAAAACTCAAGTGTATCAAGAGACTTTACTTCACGGGGTATGACCATAACATCATAGGCGGGCTGATTGGCCACAAGCAATTCCCCGTTTCGGTCATAAATATATCCACGTTCGGGATAATCGTAAATTGCCTTAATGGCAGAATCCTCCAGTATCTGATTAGGTGTTGAACGGAAGATCTGCAAATAGGAAAGCCTGCCAATAAATGTAATCCCTATGATTACGATAATGGAAGAAAGCAAAATCTTTTTCATTCTTTTTCGGCACTAAAAAGTGAAATAATCAAAATACCCAGTATCAGTGTTCCTGCACTGGTAGAAATCGTCTTTTTCAAAAGTAATAGCAAATGCGAAAAACTAAAAATTTCGAGCATAAAGAATATCGCATGATGTCCTATTATTAAAAACGCTAAAAATGCGATTTGTTGTGCTCTGGTGGTGTTGCTCAGTTTGAAACTCTGAAATTCGTAATTCACTCCAAATACAAAGCGCATTATAGCCGGACGAAAATAAGCCATGGTTGCGCAGGCGACAGAATGGAATGCCAGGGTGTCGGAAAAAATATCTATGATGAATCCCAGGATAAAACTTATAATAATAAAAATACTCCTGCGCTGTTTTATTGGATACCAGTAAAGGAACAGGAGGTAGATCATAGGATTGATAAACCCAAGGAAGTTAAGACGGTTAAATACCAGAACCTGTGCTAAGATGAGTAGCACAAAACGCAAGCCGTTCTTCAAATACAGGTTATTGGTCATTCTCTATTTTTTCTTCCAGAATTTGAATCTCATCACTATCCCTGTTTTTAATGATATAGACATTTTTAATATTGGTCATATCATTAAAGAGGGCAACATCAATGGTGTAAAAGTTTTCTGATGCCAACAAATCAAACTTCTTTATGGTTCCGATGGGGATATTTTCCGGAAAAATGCTCGACATGGCACCAGTGACTATGGTATCACCTATGTATAGCTCAACAATCCTCGGAATATCCTCGAGTTGCACCACGTCAAATCGATCGGTATTCCATTTGAGGGAGCCAAAATTATTGGTGTTTTTAATTTTAGCATTGATGTTCGATTTGGTGTTGAGCAAGCTCTGAACGGCGGCGAAGCCGTCAGAAGTATGTTCCACTATTCCCAGAATGCCTTTTGAAGTAATGACGCCCATGTCCTGTTCAACACCATTCACATCTCCTTTATTGATGGTGATATAATTATTTCTGAGGGCATAGCTGTTCTTGATAATTTTTGCAGGAATCACTTCAAAGGGGAATGAGTCTTTGGCCACTCCTTCCAGACTATCTATTTCTAGATTAAACAACAGATTGCGCAGACGTGTATTTTCTTCAACCAGATTTTCATTCTCCTCCCGTAAGTTGAAATAGGAAGAGATATCAGATTGTACACCGTATAAGCTACCACTTAACCAATTGGCAGAATTAAAAAAACGCGCACGGTGATAGGAGTGAGATTGAACACTCATGGAAATTCCAAGAGTGAGTAAAAAGAGGTACAGCAAGGTAGTCTTGTTGCGAAGGATGAAATTTATAATCTGCTGCATTCACTTTACCTATTGGGTGGTCTCATCTCCTTCTTTATACCTGACCTACATAAACTTTCAAAGGTATCTGTCCGGGTACTATTTGATGAGAATACTCTTGTAGCGTTCTAAATTTTTCAGAGCTATTCCTGTGCCACGCACAACGGCTCTGAGCGGATCCTCGGCAATGTATACCGGTAGATCTGTTTTTTGGGAAAGCCTTCTGTCTAACCCTCTGAGCATAGAACCTCCACCAGCCAGGTAAATACCTGTATTGTATATATCAGCTGCTAGTTCCGGAGGTGTCTGGGACAAGGTTTCCATTACGGCATCTTCTACACGAAGGATCGACTTGTCAAGGGCTTTGGCAATCTCTCTGTATGAAATTGATACTTGTTTGGGTTTTCCTGTAAGCAAATCCCGTCCCTGAACAGACATCTCATCAGGAGGTGATTGCAGGTCTTCTGTGGCAGAACCAATTTTTATCTTGATGTTCTCTGCAGTTGTCTCACCTACATAGAGGTTGTGCTGAGTTCGCATGTAATAGATAATGTCGTTTGTAAAGACATCCCCAGCAATCTTTACTGATTTGTCACAAACGATTCCCCCTAAGGCAATAACAGCAATCTCTGTAGTTCCACCCCCGATATCAACGATCATATTTCCCTTGGGCTGCATTATGTCAAGTCCGATACCTATAGCCGCAGCCATGGGTTCGTGAATGAGATAAACTTCTTTCCCATTTACCCTTTCAGCCGATTCCTTTACCGCCCTCATCTCTACCTCAGTAATCCCTGAAGGGATACAAATCACCATTCTCAGGGCAGGAGGAAACCATTTTTTCTTTAGTGCAGGGATGTTTTTAATAAACATATTGATCATCTTTTCAGATGCATCAAAATCTGCAATTACCCCATCTTTAAGTGGTCTGATGGTTTTAATATTTTCATGGGTTTTACCCTGCATCTGGTTGGCTTCCCTTCCCACAGCGATGATCTTCCCGGTAATCCGGTCTCTGGCTACAATAGACGGGCTGTCTACAACAACTTTGTCGGCATGGATGATGAGTGTATTGGCGGTACCAAGGTCGATTGCAATCTCCTCAGTTAAAAAGTCAAAAAATCCCATTATGATTGTTTAGTATGGTTCGGATAAACGGGTGTATTTCATCGACAAAAGTAGTAAAATTAATGTTTAAAATGACGTGTGCCAGTCATTACCATAGCAATTTCATTTTGATCGCAATAATCAATGCTCAACTGGTCTTTTATCGACCCCCCAGGTTGGATCACACTGGTGATACCACTCTTATCAGCGATCTCCACGCAATCCGGAAATGGGAAGAATGCATCGCTGGCCATTACGGCTCCGTTGAGGTCGAACTTAAAAGATGTGGCCTTATGTATGGCCTGATTTAAGGCGTCAACCCTTGAGGTTTGCCCGGTTCCGCTTGCACATAATTGCCTGTTTTTCGCCAGGACAATGGTATTTGATTTCGTATGCTTACAGAGTTTAGAAGCGAAAATAAGATCCTGTAATTCTCTTTCCGATGGTTTTTTCCTGGTTACATAGGAGAGGTTTTCACGTGTATCCGTAAGATGATCCTTATCCTGTACAAGTACTCCGTTAAGACAGGTTCTTACAATTGTTTTGGGGAGAGGAACTTCTTTCTGTACTAGAATAATCCTGTTTTTCTTGCCTTTTAGAACTTCCAGAGCATCTTTATTATAAGAAGGGGCAATCACAACTTCACAAAACAGTTTGTGGATTTCTTCTGCGGTAGGGAGGTCAATTTCCCTGTTACTGATCAGAATACCTCCAAAGGCAGATACGGGGTCTCCTGCCAGAGCATCTGTGTATGCCTGATGAAGAACTTCCCTTGTGGCAAGTCCGCAGGCGTTGTTGTGCTTCAGAATGGCAAAAGTTGGATCGTCATCCTGGAATTCGGCCATGAGATTAACTGCAGCATCAACATCGAGCAGGTTATTATAGGAGAGTTCCTTCCCGTGTAACTTAGTAAACATAGCATCGAACTCTCCAAAGAAAAATCCCTTCTGATGTGGATTTTCCCCATAGCGCAAGATCTTTCCATTTAATTCACTGATCTTCAGAGCCGCAATTTCATGAGATTCATTAAAGTAGTTAAAGATAGCTGTGTCGTAATGTGAAGAAATATTGAAGGCTTTTGCTGCAAAGGACTTCCGATGCTCCAGGGTAGTAACTCCTTCCCCTGAACTTAATACTTCCAGCAAATTACCGTAATCCTCCATGGAGGATACGCAAAGCACATCTTTGTAATTTTTGGCCGCTGCCCGAATAAGTGAGATTCCGCCTATATCTATCTTTTCGATAATTTCCTGCTCACTGGCCCCTGAAGCTACCGTTTTTTCAAAGGGATACAGGTCTACAATGACAATGTCGAGCTGGGGGATATCAAATTCTTGTAATTGGGCTACGTCTCCTTCATGGTCCTGTCGGTTGAGTATGCCTCCGAATACTTTTGGATGTAATGTTTTTACCCTTCCTCCCAGGATAGAGGGGTAACTGGTTACCTCCTCAACCGGAATTACATCAACGCCCAGAGAACGGATGAATGATTCCGTTCCGCCCGTGGAATAAATGGTAATTCCCAGTTCGGATAATTTCTTTACGATTGGTTCCAGGCCGTCCTTGTGGTAGACGGAAATCAGCGCAGATTTAGCTTTTTTTGCTGTGCCCATGTGATGAGATTTTAGTCGTGATGTGAGAAAATCAAAGGTAGGTTTTTAGGTCCTATTCCACGAGCAGTCTTATTAACAAAAGGGGGAAAGTTTTAAAGAATTTTGGCTACTTCCCGGTTTACGAATTCCAGAAATCGCTCATCGGCCTCTGAGAACGGATCAGGGGTTTCTGAATCGATATCGATCTGACCAATATTCTTTCCATTTACAAACAAGGGCACTACAATTTCAGATTTCACAGAAATACTGCAGGCGATATAATTATCCTGTGCTGCCACATCAGGGACTACAAAGTTAGCATTAGTAAGAGCTACCTGCCCGCAAATCCCTTTTCCGAAGGGGATAATGGTATGATCTGTCGGAGCACCGGCATATGGGCCCAGCTTGAGCTCTTCCTTCTCTCCATTGCGGAAATAGAATCCAACCCAGTCATAGTAAGGGATTTTTTCCTTGAGGTATTCACACAGGGTCTGGAGCTTTTCCTCTGTCGACCGATTCTCAGCCTTTAAAATGGACGGAATCTTTGCCTGAAGTTGTTCTAACATCTTTTTTTTGTAAAAATAGGAATTAGTGAAATGAAAAAAGCTTTGTCTTTAAAAGAAAACACCACCTCTTTGAAAGGTGGTGTTTTTAAAAAATATATTTTGGTAATGATTACATCATACCTGGCATCCCACCGCCACCCATTGGAGGTGCAGGGGGATTGTCTTCCTTGATATCAGTTAGTGCACATTCAGTAGTAAGAATCATTCCCGCCACAGAAGCCGCATTTTCAAGTGCGATCCTGGTAACTTTCTTGGGATCGATAATTCCCGCCTTCATCATATCCACATATGTTTCCGTTTTAGCATCGTATCCAAAGTCACCTTTTCCGTCGTAAACCTTAGCTACAACGACTGATCCTTCACCTCCGGCATTTTCAACAATTGTCCTTAGCGGAGATTCAATCGCTCTCGCCACAATCTGTAAACCGGTTTCTTCATCGGGATTTTCAACACTTACTTTGGCTAATGCCGATTTTGATCTGATAAAGGCCACACCCCCACCAGCTACAATTCCTTCTTCCACAGCTGCTCTGGTAGCATGAAGGGCATCGTCAACACGGTCTTTCTTTTCCTTCATTTCTACCTCTGAGGCAGCTCCGACATATAATACAGCTACACCGCCAGCCAGCTTAGCCAACCGCTCCTGCAACTTTTCTTTGTCGTAGTCTGAAGTCGTCGTCTCAATCTGAGATTTGATCTGGTTTACCCGAGTCTTGATATCCTTGGCATTTCCTGATCCGTTGACGATTGTTGTGTTATCCTTGTCGATGGTAACCTTCTCGCAACTTCCCAACATGTCCATGGTGGTATTCTCCAGTGAGAAGCCTCTTTCTTCCGAAATTACGGTTCCGTTTGTCAGGATCGCAATATCTTCGAGCATGGCTTTTCTACGATCTCCGAATCCAGGCGCTTTTACCGCTGCAATCTTCAGGGATCCTCGCAATTTATTAACCACTAATGTGGCCAGGGCTTCCCCGTCTACATCTTCAGCAATGATCAATAAAGGTTTTCCCGATTGTGCTACTGGTTCGAGTACAGGGAGAAGATCCTTCATAGTTGAGATTTTCTTGTCATATAGCAGGATATAGGGCGTATCCAAATCTGCGATCATCTTTTCAGAATCAGTTACAAAATAGGGTGAAAGATATCCCCTGTCGAACTGCATCCCTTCAACCACATCTACATAGGTATCTGTTCCCTTAGCCTCTTCTACAGTAATGACGCCTTCTTTCCCTACTTTGTTAAAAGCCTGGGCGATGAGGTCTCCGATGGTCTCGTCATTATTAGCTGAGATAGCAGCTACCTGCTTGATTTTTTCCGAAGAGTCTCCAACTTTCTTGGCTTGTTTAGTAAGATGGGCGACAATAGCTTCCACAGCCTTGTCGATCCCTCTTTTAAGATCCATAGGATTTGCTCCCGCTGCTACGTTTTTTAGACCTTCTTTTACGATAGACTGGGCTAAAACAGTAGCTGTAGTAGTACCGTCCCCGGCAAGGTCATTCGTTTTTGAGGCCACTTCTTTTACCATCTGGGCACCCATATTTTCAAGAGCATCTGCCAGTTCAATTTCCTTGGCGACAGTTACCCCATCCTTTGTCACTGCCGGAGCTCCAAAGGATTTGCTAAGGATCACATTTCTTCCCTTAGGTCCCAAAGTTACCTTAACAGCGTTAGCAAGGGCATCCACTCCCCGCTTTAAGCCATCTCTTGCTTCTATATCAAACTTTATATCTTTTGCCATAATTCTAAATTGTTTTTTGTTTTAGTTCTATAGGGAAATATTCTCTTACAGTTTCACCCTAAAGAATTGTTTAAATGATCGCTAATATGTCACTTTCCCGCATCATCAAATAATCGGAGCCGTCCAATTTTAATTCGGTACCGGCATATTTTCCGTAGAGGACCGTATCCCCAACTTTTACCGTCACTTTTTCGTCCTTGGTACCAGGCCCGACGGCTACTACTTTTCCTTTCTGTGGTTTTTCTTTTGCGGTATCGGGAATGTACAACCCGGAGGCAGTTTTAGTTTCTGCTGCCATAGGTTCTATAAGAACCCTGTCTGCCAATGGTTTGATGTTAAGTTTAGCCATATGTGTTTATTTTATTTTTATGAAATTCGGATTTAACATGACAGAAATTATGCCAAGTGGTAAAAACTGACACTTTGTAAAATGAAAATGCCAGCTTGTCATTTGGGCTGGCATTTTAAACTCTTATTGTTATCAATTTCTTATTGAATAGTATCTAAAGGACTGCTGGTATCTGTTGGAACAACTTCTTCCGGTACTGTTTCCGGAACAGCTGTTTCAATATCATCACCCTGAAGTAATTTTGAATCGGCCTCGCCAAAACTCCCTTTGAGGGCTACGTTAGAGAGAAGAATCAGAACGATCAACAGGCCGGCTAACGTCCAGGTACTCTTATCCAGAAAATCACCGGTTTTCTTAACTCCGCCAACAACCTGTGTGCCACCACCACCAAAAGAAGAGGACAATCCTCCGCCTTTAGGATTCTGAACCATGACCACCAGGACCAACAGGAAACATACCACAATGATAAGGATCAGGAATATTGTAAATGTACTCATCTTAAGAATTTTCCTTTTGTAATTGCTTTACCGCTTTAATTCGGCTTGCAAAGAAACTACTTTTTTCCGGATATTTCAAACTTAATATTTTGTAAGCCTGCAGTGCTTTTTTGTATTTTTTTTGTTCCAGATAAACCCTGGCCAGGGTCGCCGTCATCAGCTCTTCAGAATTGATTTTTGTAGATTCCCTGATATCCACTTTTGACGAATCCTGTTCCTGAGGAATGATTTTCGGATTGTCTTCTAGAAAGCGATCAATGAGATCGAACTTTTTCTTTTTCTCGGATTCCTCGGCAATAGGGAATTCCATGTTTTCCGGAATATCGGCTTTTTGTTCTTTTGATTTAATCCTGGATTCGATGGGTTTTGAAGAACTGAGTTGTAACCATTCGAGGAAAGAATGTTTTTCCTTTTTAGTAAAGGCGAGAGGCTGTCCAAGTTCCAGCTCTTCTGCCGCCTTTGCTTTTTTCTGGGCAATTTCCTTGTCTATTTCCGGGTCCTTGGATGTGAAAAGGGAAGGATCAAGAATATCCTCAGCATCCCTGGTATTTCTGGGAAGGGGCGCATCGACCGATTCCTGGAGCAGGGCTGCCGGGCTCTCTTTTTCCGCAATCACTTCTTCTGCTTCTACCTCCTGTGCCTCGAGCTTCTCCGTTTTCCCGCTGATTGTATCAGCAATCGAATTCTGAAGAAATTCCGGGGAGGTGATTAAATCAAAAAGCACATCCCGGTCTGCAGTATAGGCCGCGGTTGCTTTCAGGGCATTGTTATATCTGAAACTATTGAGGTTTTTCAGACCTTTTAATTGCAATGCTCTTGCTGCCTGAAAATAAGGGTATTCTTTTACGACTTCTTCTAATTGCCTTGTCTGGACAGGATCTACGACCTTGTCTGGATGCTGGAGTAAATATGTAAAATCTGTGACATTCATGTTTACCAGTCTGCGAGTGATTCGTTAAAAATATCCTGATTGATCCGCTCAAAAATCACCTGATGAGCTTCATCTCTTACAGTTGCCAATTGAGAAGTGGCGGGATAATCATAGAAAAAGGAAAAACGCTTTTCAAACTCGGCGCCTTCTTTGGTTTTATTGAAGAATCGCACATTTACAGAAATACTAAGCCGGTTCTGGGCGGCCGTCTGTTGCGCAGTTGCCGACATGGGCGATACGCGATACTCCACGATTTCTCCTTCGTAAAGCAAGTCGCCATTAGAAGAGACCAAATCGAGACTGGTCTGATTCAGGATAAGGTCCTGCAGCGATAGTGTATATTCCCTGTCCAGTCCCGGATCAAAGGTAGAACCCGGACTTTGAGAGGCGTAATTCTGAAAGTAATTAACTGTAAATGTCTCGGCAGTTCCAACGTCTCCCCCGGTAAAATTATAAACTCCACACCCTGTCAGGGACAGGAGTAGAATCGTTATAGAGATGTGTTTTCGACTAATCACTAAAGGTCGTACTGTTTTATTTTGCGATAGAGGGTTCGTTCGGAGATACCCAATTCGGAAGCTGCCGCCTTGCGTTTACCACGGTTGCGTTCCAGCGACTTTTTTATCAATTCAATTTCCTTTTCCTGTAAAGATAGGGTTTCTTCTTCTTCTATTTCTTCAGCAAAGTGGTACTTGTCTTCCTTTGTAACCTCTATCGGTTTTTCCACCCTGCTTTCATGAGGAGGCAGAAGTTCAACAGCATTTGTCTTCTCCTCTTCTTCCTCTGAGTCGGCGCCGTAAATTTTTCGGATCAGGTTTTCATTCTCCTCCTGAACTTTTTCTGAATCACCTGAGTTGAGTAATTCGAGTGTCAGCTTTTTCAGATCGTTTAGATCGGCCTTCATATCAAATAGTACCTTGTAGAGAATCTCGCGTTCATTGCTGAAATCCCCTTTTTTAGAACTGTGTTCCACTACCGCAGGTAAATTGGAATCGCTTGCGTGTGGTAGATAGCCGTTCAGGGTTTCGG
>JABDQK010000013.1 GCA_013042255.1 Flavobacteriaceae bacterium
TACGAACAGCCGGTTTGTGATTCCGTCCCTGAGGTGAGTTTTAAAAGAATGCTTCAGGAGATATCGAGTGACTCGCGGAAGGTTTCGCTTATCGATGTTCGTTCCACGGAGGAATTTCGCGTGAATCCAATAGATAAAGCAAGGCACATTCCAATGGAATTACTCATAGATTCCGTTGATGAGTTTCCCGAGCACGAAACAATTTTTTTTGTTTGTCAATCGGGGAAAAGGAGCAAGGATGCGGTACGGCAATTATTACCCCTGCTTCCTGATCGAAAGCTTTACTCAGTAAAAGGAGGAATAGATGCCATGGAAAGCGGACTGGAGAATATTAGCAACAGAGATGAATCAGACCTTGCGTAAAAAGTTATTCTTATATACGGTTTGCACTCATTTTATACATATGCAATTGCCAATTTTAATATGATCTCATTCAAAGATGCCCTTCAACTCGTTTTAGATCAGCACAGTAAATTTGGGACTGAAACGGTTCCTCTCTCAGATTCCCTTCACAGAATCCTGGCAAAAGATGTATTTGCCGACCGCGATTTCCCACCTTTTAACCGATCTACCAAAGACGGTATTGCAATTGACTATAAGGCGGTAGAAAATGGCCGACTCTCCTTTGAAATCAAAGGAACATTGCCTGCAGGGGAACCTACTATTCCATTTGTGGAATCCGATTCCTGTATTGAGATTATGACAGGAGCGGTAGTCCCTTATGAAACAGATACGATTGTAATGTACGAGGAGGTCGAGATCAAAGATGACATTGCAACAATCACTAAAATTCCGCATCAGGGTCAAAATATCCATAGAAAAGGCAGTGATCATAAAAAGGGCGATATCGTACTATCTAAAAACTGTGTGATCACGGCAGCAGAAATAGGTGTTCTTGCAACGGTTGGAAAGAGTGAGGTCTGTGTGAGAAAACTTCCACGGGTGGCAATCATATCTACAGGTAATGAACTGGTAGAAGTTGAAGAGTTTCCCTTGCTGCATCAGATCAGGAGCTCAAATTCGCATAGTCTGGTCGGATTGTTACAGCAGTTAAAGATTAAACCTTTGCGTTTGCATATCCCGGATGATATGGATCTGCTGCGTCAAAAACTCGATTACCTCTTAGATGAAATGGATATTTTGATTCTGAGTGGGGGTGTCTCCAGGGGAAAATTTGATTTTCTTCCCCGGGTATTTAAAGAGTTAGGTGTTGATTCAATTTTTCACAGGGTAGCCCAGAGACCGGGAAAGCCGTTCTGGTTCGGGGTAAAAAAGGAGAAATCTTGTGTAGTATTCTCTTTTCCGGGAAATCCGGTTTCTACCTTTGTTAATTTTCACCTCTATTTTTTACCCTGGTTCTATCATTCAGCCGGAATTAAGCAGGTTCCTGGTATGGTAAAATTGGCTGAAAATCACGAAAATCACACTAATCTTACTATTTTTAAAGGGGTGGAGTTATCCATGGAGAATGGATGTCTTTATGCCCATGCAGTTGAAAATACCGGCTCAGGAGATCTTGTTTATCTGACGAGGATTTCGGGATTTGTAATTCTGGAACCAATTGAACAATCCTATAAGAAGGGGAGTTTGGTTCCCTTTATCGCAACAAAACATATTTTAGGAATATGACGCACGAACTTAAAAAAATCTTTGAAGTATACCAGGCCGCCAAAAAAGCCAATATAAAGGCGGTTTTGGCCACTGTTGTTGCCCTTGAAGGATCATCTTATCGGAAGCCGGGAGTAAGGATGCTTATTCTGGAGAACGGGACTAATGAAGGAGCGGTAAGTGGTGGATGCGTTGAAAAAGAAATTTGCCGACAGGCCGAAGAGGTATTTTCATCAGGAGAAGCGAGGGTTATGACGTATGATGGAAGATTCCGCCTTGGATGTGAAGGAATTCTATATATTCTGCTCGAACCTTTTACCCCTTCAGATGAAGTACTGAAAGCGTTCGGGAATGTCGTTAAAAAAAGGGTGATGTTCTCTTTGGACTCGTTTTTTGTTCAAAAAGAAGAGGTCAATGGGAATTTTGGAAGTGTGATCGAGCTCAATGGGCAGCGATATTCTTTAAACAGCAGCCAGCAACCAGACACCTCACTCACCAGATTCTCCCAGGCATTAGATCCTTCCATACAATTGTTTATTATTGGATCTGAACACGATGCGGTGACCTTATCGACCTCTGCTTCACAATTAGGGATGGAGGTTGTTGTGGTAGCGAATCCGAGTGAGGAGAAAGCACTTGCGAATTTCCCGGGTGCGGCTGAATTCCTTCCTGTGCTCCCAGAGGTTTTTCCTTCCGAAAGAGTGGACAATAATTCAGCGGTAATCCTGATGAATCACAGCTATTCTAAAGATCTGCAGTATCTGATCAGATTGCATAAAACCACACCCTTTTATATAGGAATTCTGGGGCCCTACAAGCGGCGGGAAGACCTGTTGAACGCATTACTGGAACATGCTCCTGATGTGGAGGATGATTTTATGGAATCTATCCATGGTCCCGCGGGTATCGACATCGGGGCAGTAACTCCTCAGGAAATTTCCATTTCTATTCTATCTGAAGTACTGATGGTTCATCGGGAACGTACTCCCCTGAAATTAAAGGACAAGAAAGGAGCCATTCACAGTCCGTCTGCATGAAAATAGCTACCCTCATATTGGCAGCGGGGTCTTCATCCCGGATGGGAAGAACCAAACAATTACTGCCCTGGGGTAACTCAACCCTTCTTGGAAACGCCGTATCAACTGCACATGAATCCGGACTGGAAGAAGTTCTGGTAGTCCTGGGTGCCAAAGCCAATACGATTAAAGCTACCCTGGACTCTATGCCTTGTCAGATTACGGTCAATTCGGACTGGGAAGAGGGATTGGGCTCATCTATTCGTACAGGGGTTTCTCATATACTTTCTTCTGCATCCTTTCCGGATGGCATTCTGATTATGCTCGCAGACCAGCCTTTTGTAAACGCTGATTACCTGAAGAAGCTTATTTATCACTTTGAAAATGGCGATGGGGGTATTATATGCTCT
>JABDQK010000014.1 GCA_013042255.1 Flavobacteriaceae bacterium
CCGACTAGTTCAAATACAGCTCCCCTTGCAACTTGTTGCTTTGAGAAACAATAATTAACTTATAGAAAATTTCAAAAAATGGGTAAAGGAGACAAGAGCAGTAAACGCGGTAAAATAGCTAATAAATCCTACGGAGTACGGCGACGCAGAAAAATAAAGAAAAGACCTACAGTTGAGGAAAAAATAAGTACAAAAAGTAAAACTTAATCGATTACAAATTGTAGGATAACCTCGCCCTCTTCTGTGAGGCTGAGATCATATGTATAAAGGCCAAGGGGTAACTCTTCTTCCCCAACGAAGTCGATTGGTTGTAGCACAAAAGACTCTTCTCCTGAAGTTATCCTGATATAGGCATAACGATATGCCATTTCGAATTCCTGATATTCCGAATACGAATCAGGAGACAGATTTTCAAATATATGTTCTTCATCTGCTACGACAACCTCGTCGAATGCAAGGGAGCTCGAGTTCTTTATCCTGATATTCACCGCAGACAAATCGTCATCCCTGTCGGTACAGCCAAGGTTAAGTACAGCCATTGTAACGAAAAGAAAGAGTACCTTTTTCATAAATTGGATATATAAGAGCTTACAAGGAATTAAACGTAAACTTCTGCGAAATATTACCGAATAAAGACCGGCTGATCCTCTTTTAGGGTGTGTTCCCTGCTAAACTGATATCCGTCTTCTGCAAATCCCCTTATGTCTTCAATAGATTCTGCACCCGAATCTATCAGATACCTTACCATGGAACCCCTGGCCTTTTTGGCAAAAAAGCTCAGCACTTTAAGCTTGTCATTTTTCCAGTCCTTAAAAACGGGGGTAATGATCTTTGCCTTGAGCTTTTTGGAATCCAGGACAGAAAAATATTCATTACTCGCCAGGTTCACCAGCATTTCGCCATCCTCCATCTCATCATTCAGGGCATTTGTAAGGGTAGGTTTCCAGAATTCATAGAGATTCTTTTTCCTGCCAATTTTCAGGGATGTTCCCATTTCAAGACGGTAGGGCTGAATAAGGTCTAGTGGTTTTAAAATTCCATACAAACCGGAAAGGATGCGCAATTTTTCCTGAACATCGGCTAATTTATCCTTTCCAATAGTATATGAATCAAGGCCCGTATAAACATCACCGTCAAAGGCGTACATAGCTTGTCGGGCATTATCTGGCGTAAAAGGCAGGCTGAAATTCTGGTTGCGTTCCCAATTGAGTTCCGCCAGGGGTGCTGAAATATCCATCAACTTCATCAGCGACCTGGGTTTCTTTTTAACCATAACCTTCTGAATCCTTTCCGTCTCTTTCAGGAAGGATGGAATGCTGTGCTGTTCTACAGGCACTTTTGTTTCAAAATCAAGAGACTTTGCCGGGGATATAACAATTTTCATATAGGTGCAATTTCAGACGAAAATATAAAGGAAAATTAAAATTGTACAAAGCCTTACCAAATTGTTTCTGATAGAGATATTGAAAGGACTTATACTATCGACTATGTTGGGAATAATGTCTCCATTTATCAATACAAGCAGCCATATCTTCCGGAATATCTGTATCGAATTTCATTTTTTTTCCCGTTTTTGGATGGATAAAGCCAAGCGTTTTGGCATGAAGGGCCTGTCTGGGTAAAATTTTGAAACAATTTTCAACGAATTGCTTGTACTTGGTAAAAGTTGTGCCTTTCAAAATCTTATCGCCCCCGTATCGCTCATCGTTAAAAAGGGTATGACCGATATGTTTCATATGCACCCTGATCTGGTGGGTTCGGCCGGTTTCAAGCTCGCAGGAGACCAGGGTTACATAGCCAAGCCGTTCCAATACTTTAAAATGAGTAATCGCTTCCTTCCCCTGCTCCCCTTCCGGAAATACCTGCATCTGTAATCTGTTTTTTGGATTCCGAGCGATAGGTCCTTCTATGGTGCCTTCATCCTCTTCAATGCTCCCCCATACCAGGGCAACGTATTGTCTTTCACTCGATTTCTCAAAAAACTGTCTTGCCAGATGGGTCATGGCTTCACTGGTTTTTGCGATTACCAGGAGTCCTGAAGTATCCTTGTCTATGCGATGAACAAGTCCGGGACGTCCACTTGAATTTTCCGGAAGATCACCTATGTGGTAGGCCAGTGCATTTAAAAGCGTCCCCGAATAATTTCCGTGTCCCGGATGAACAACCATCCCCGCAGCTTTGTTTACCACCAATAGGGAGTCGTCCTCATATACTATATCCAAAGGGATATTTTCAGGTGTAAGAAGGAATTCATAAGGGGGATGTTCAAAGAGCACCCGTACTTCATCTTCAGCCTTTACCTTGTAATTCTGTTTTACTACCTTGTTGTTAACCCAGATATTTCCGCCTTTAGCAGCTTGCTGAATCTTATTTCTGGTAGCATTTTCAATAAAGTTCATCAGAAACTTATCAACCCTGAGGGGTTCCTGCCCCTTTCCGGCAATAAAACGGTGGTGCTCAAAGAGATCGTCTTCTCCGGGGTCCTGGGCGGCTTTGCTTTCCATAAATTTATTGGGCTTCTGATCTGATCCTGGCCTGACTCGGTATCCTGCCATTCCCGCAGATGAGCTCGATCTTTGAAGTTTTTGGGAGTTTGTCGCCGGGCTGAATATTCTTGCCCTTATACCTGGCGTAGTAGACCATGTCTTTTCCCAATTCATCAATATAGGTGACACGTTCAATGTCGAGACCCACTGCCCTGAGCATGGAGGCTGCATTGCGCTGTGTAACCTGGACTATATTAGGGACGGTGACTTTTTTGTAGCCTGAGGGGTTTATGGTAACGTAAATTTTTCGGTTCTCCTTAACCATGTTTCCCGCAGGCGGATTCTGTTCAATAACTGAAAAACGGGGGTAATCAGGATCGTAGTTGGCTGAATCAAGAACCTCATATCTCAGATTGGACTCCTCAATGGCCTCCCGCATCTCCATTACCGACATTTTTGAAACATTGGGAACCTCCACAAGTTCTCCGTGCTGAGTTGACGATTTTAACCATTCGAGCGCCAGCCAGGAGATTAAAAATCCAGCCAGGAGGGCCAGACCCAGGTTAATCAGAAATGTCTTGCTTCGAAGAAAATCAATAAAATTCCTCATAAAGTTTAGCTTAACGCCTGGCAAAGATAGGAAACCGAATGCTTTTTTCTTTACTTTGAAAGAGTTATAACGGCTCATTATATCAATCAAATGTTATCACCTCAGTACTTATGAAATTGAATATTGCCATAATCATGGGCGGCTATTCCAGTGAGCACCAGATTTCTCTACTAAGCGGGCAAAATGTCTTTAAACACCTCAGCAGGGAACGATTTAATCCGTACCGGGTAATGATATCTACGAATAAATGGGTATGCCTGGACGATTCGGATAAGGAATACCCGGTAAATCGGGCCGACTTCTCAGTTGAGATAGAAGGGAAAAAGATCTCCTTCCACTGCGTTTTTAACGCTATTCACGGCTCGCCGGGGGAAGACGGATTAATGCAGGCCTATTTCAGATTACTCGGCCTGCCACAGACTTCATGTGGCTATTATCAGGCTGCACTTACCTTTAACAAAAGAGATCTTTTGAGTGTTTTAAAAGCTTACGGTATTAAAATGGCTACTTCCTATTACCTCAATCAGGGAGATAAAATAAACGAAGAGGAGATTCTCAAGAAGGTAGGACTTCCCTGTTTTGTAAAAGCGAACAGAGCAGGAAGTAGTTTCGGAATCACCAAAGTCCACAAACCTGAGGAACTGAGCAAAGGGATTGAACACGCCTTCAGCGAGGATCCGGAGATAATCATCGAATCCTGTCTGGTAGGAACGGAAGTTTCTGTAGGTGTCATTACTTACAAGGGTGAAACAAAAGTCCTGCCCATTACTGAAATTGTCAGCGAAAATGACTTTTTTGATTATGAGGCCAAGTATCAGGGAAAATCGCAGGAAATCACTCCGGCGCGAATTTCTGAAAAAGAAAAAAAAGAAGTGAGTAGGGTTGCCAAAATGATCTATAACACCCTGGGGATGAAAGGATATACAAGAAGTGAATTTATATTGATAGACGGAGTCCCTCATATGCTGGAGATGAATACGACTCCCGGACTTACAGAGCAAAGCATTTTACCACAACAGGCCCTGGCGGCAGGTATTTCTTTATCTGAACTCTTCGAAAGTGCCGTGGAAGAGGCTTTACATGAAAATTGAGTACATTTAACCCCAGTTAGAAGTCGGTACATGAAACGCGCCATTTTTCCGGGATCTTTTGACCCCATCACTTTAGGACATTACGACATCATTGAACGCGGCATTCATCTCTTTGATGAGATCATCATAGCCATAGGAACCAATGCGGATAAGGCCTATATGTTTGATGAGGATCAACGCAAATCGTTTATCGAAAAAGCGTTTAAAAACCAAAAGAAGATCAAGGTTGATACTTATGAGGGGTTAACCATCGACTACTGTAAAAAGGTAAATGCAAATTTTATTCTTCGCGGTCTCAGAAATCCGGCCGACTTTGAATTTGAGAAGGCCATTGCACATACAAACAGGAAACTTTCTGGTATTGAAACTGTCTTCCTTCTTACATCCTCAGGGAAGTCTTACATCAGCTCTTCCATAGTTCGCGATGTCATCAGAAACGGAGGCGACTACACCTCACTTGTTCCCGACACGGTTAGGTTTAACTGATTTATTTCCAGTAGAAAGAGAAATAACAGGGACTGTACCGCTTTGATTAGACAACATATACCATTCATTTATTATTTCCTATTTGTAGGTTTTTTCTTACTTTAGTGTTGTATTTGCCTACTTTCCATAGAATATTGTACGCACACAACGTGTTTAGGCAGGTTCACAACAATCATTGAGCAATGTTGAATAATCAGAATACTTTAGTAGGAAATTACAACAATATGTTGCGTGGAACACCTACAGTAACCTTAAACTACCTCGTAAAACAGTTGCCGACGGCAACTGCTTTTATTAATAAAAATTACGAGGTGGTACATGTTTCTGATAAGTGGATCAATGATTTTGATTTTGACAACAGGGACGTTATAGGACGTAACCTGACAGAACTTTTTGGCGGTGTTGATAAGGACTGGGGAAAAGCGCTGAAAGATTGTCTTAAGGGCGTTGCCAGTGGAGAAAGTGTCCATCAACACATTGGAGCAGATGGTACAGTGCAGTGGTTTGAATGGCAAAATATCCCCTGGTATGACGAAAAGGAAAATATTATAGGGGTAATCCTGCAAACAGAAGATGTTACCGAGCGTATCAATGTAGAACTGCAGGCCGAAAAACTGGAAACCCTTCTGGCGGCAAAATCGGAGATTACGGATGTAGGTAGCTGGGAATTTGATCTGGAACGCAATCGGCTTCAATGGTGCGAGATCACAAAAAAAATTCACGAAGTTGTCCCAACCTATGAACCCAATATTGATACAGCAATAAACTTCTACAAGGAAGGCTACGGTAGAAATACAATTGCAATGGCCTTTGATAACGCCATTCAGAAAGGCGAGGCCTACGAAGTTAGCTGTGAACTTATTACCGCCAAAGGAAATGAGATTACAGTTATAGCTACTGGTAAGCCGATTTTTAAAAAAGGCAAACTAATTGGGCTCGTCGGTACTTTCCGGGATATTACGCCCAAGATCAAATCCGAATTAAAAAGCAAACGGCAGGAGCGCCACTTCAAAAGTATTTTCAATTCCTCGTATCAGTTCACAGGGATCCTCGATACTCAGGGCACTTTTCTGGAGATTAACGAAACGGCATTACTATTTTCAGGCCTGAAAGAAGAAGAGGTTGTCAGCAAAAAATTCTGGGAAGCCTACTGGTGGCCGATTCCGGATTATGTGAAGGAAGGACTTAAGGAAATAATCAGGGCTGCTTCGGAAGGAGAAGTGATGAGAAGCGAGATCGTGGTGCTCGACAAGGATAAAAATCCTATCCCCGTGGATTTCAGTTTAAAACCAGTTTACGACGAGCATGGAAATATTTTTTCGCTTCTGGCTGAAGGACGAATGATCAAAGAAATGGTTGCCGCCAGACGTAAATTAAAGGAAAGTGAAAAGAAATTCCGTGCACTTTACGAATTGTCTCCTACCAGCTATAT